>NZ_JBFTJR010000024.1:0-107538 GCF_056395525.1 Caulobacter sp. 10L414 | reverse complement strand
TCCGGCCCGAAGCGGCGACGTGGATGCGATCGAGCGGGTTTAGAGGGCGGGGGACGTAAACCCGCCTATCGGTTGGTTCGCCTGTCATGAACCTCCGCCCGTCCAAGGGTCCGCGCCGCCATGCACGCCTGGCCGCCAAGAAACGGGGCCGCACTGCATGGGGAAGGGGCAAAAGGCGGAAGAGGCCTGCGCGTCCCGGCCTGAGGAATAACGATCGCGCGGGGCGTTTAAGCTTCGTCGAAACGGTACTTGAAACAAACACATCCGGGCGAGGCCCGGACGCCCCGCGCCCTCTCCATCAACTTCCGTGGTTTCCACGAGAGGCTGAGAAGCCGTGCGTCCGCCAAAGAACCTCCCCCTCTGGGGGAGGCGGCCGAAGGCCGGTGGGGGGCCGTTCTCAGCTGTCGAGGCGCTGGCCGATCACCCACCAACTCCCCCCGCCGATCGCTGACGCGATCGCCTCCCCCACAGGGGGAGGTCCGCCGACTAAGACCCCCCCCCGAAGGAGGAGGTGGCCCGAAGGGCCGGAGGGGGAAGCATCTGATGAGCTACCACTTCCCCCTCAGTCGCTCCGCGACAGCTCCCCCTTCAGGGGGAGCATCTTGGCGCCGTCTATCGCCCGTAGACCGCGTCGCGCAGCTCGCGCGTCACCTGGCCGTTCATGCCTTCGAAGGCGGTGTTGGTCAGCAGCACCACGGTCAGCTTGGCCTGCGGGTCGACGAACCAGTTGTGGCCGTAGACCCCGCCCCAGGCCAGGGTGCCGGCGCCTTGCGGGGTCTTGGCGATCGCCGGATCGTCGAGCACGGCCCAGCCGTAGCCGAAGCCCCAGCCGGGACCTTGCGTCGCGGCCTTGATCCCGGCCTGGTCGGTGGTCATCGCCTGGACGCTGGCGGCCGACAGGATCGGGCCGCCGCCGGTGCGCACCGCCTCCAGCAGGGCCAGCACGTCGCCGGCCGTGCCGACCATGCCCGCGCCGCCCGAGGGGAAGGCGGTCGGGTCGACGGCGCGGCTGGGCGCCATGCGCACGGCGGTCGCGCCCAGCGAGACGTCCTGGTTGTCGGTGATACGGGTCGGCGCAGGCGCGGCGTTGGCGTAGGGCGTGGCCAGGCGGGCCGGGTCGGCGGCCTGGAAGCCGGCGTCCTTCAAACCCAGGGGCTCGGTGACCGTGCGCGCCACCACCTGCGGCAGCGGCCGGCCATCGGCCTTTTGCGCCACCAGGCCCAGCACGTCGATGGCCAGCGAGTAGCGCCAGGCCGAACCCGGCGCGAAGGCCAGCGGCCCCTTGCCGATGCGGGCGACGTCCTCGTCCAGCGTCAGGCCCGAGATGTCGAGCCCGTCCGAGACGCCCAGCTTGTGGTACGGATGGTCGGCCTTTTCCGACAGGCCGTAGGTCAGGCCGGCGGTGTGGCTGAGCAGCTGGCCCAGCGTGATGGTCGGGGTCGAGCCGTCGGCCAGGGCCGGCTTGAAGTCGGGCAGCCACTTGGTCACCGGGTCGGCCAGCGACAGCTTGCCCTCTTCGGCCAGCCGCATGATCGCCGCGCTGACGAAGGGCTTGGTCACCGAAGCCAGGCGGAAGACGGTGTTCTCGCGCATCGGCGCCTTGGCCTCGCGGTCAGCCAGGCCCGCGGCCCGGTGATAGACGAGCTTGCCGTCGCGGGCGACCAGCACCACCGCGCCCACCAGCCGCTGGTCGGCGACCGCCCGGTCGAGCACGGCGTCGATGCGGGCCGACAGCGCGGCGTCCGGGGCCAGGGGGACGACGGCCGGGGCGACGACGGCCGGCGCCGCCTGGGCCGGGGCAATGGCCGGCCCGCCGGACAGAACAGCCAGGGCGGCGACGCCCGCAAGCCAAAGACGCATGTCGGCACTCCCTCGTCGCCGGAAGCGTTCCGGCCCCATAGGGAGTGGGCGGCCGATCGCCCTTGCGCAAGGCGGCCCGCCCAGTTTCCCACAGGCCAGGCGCGCGGATGTTGCAATTCTGAAGCGACGGACGCCGACTTCGCCGCCGGTCGGCCTTGCTTGCGCCACGCGCGAAGGCTTAGCTGCCGCCCCGACACTTCCGGTAATCGAACGGTCTCCATGATCTCTGTCTCGCGCCTGGCGCTCGTCGTTTCCGCCGGCCTGGCGCTCACCGCCTGCTCCACCCTGTCTTCGGTCCTGCCCGGTTCGGACAAGAAGGCCGACGCCGCGCCGTCGGCGGCGACCCCGGTTCCGGCCAAGGCGCCCGCCGCGCCGGTCAAGACCGCCGGCCCGCAGTTCTCGGACCTCAAGCCCGGCCAGTGGCCGCAGGAGGTCTCGGACGTCGCCGTCGACCCGGCCATCCGCTTCGGCGTGCTGCCCAACGGCATGCGCTACGCCATCCGCAAGAACGCCACCCCGCCCGGCCAGGGCGCCCTGCGCCTGTGGTTCGACGCCGGCTCGCTGATGGAGGCCGACGACCAGCAGGGCCTGGCCCACTTCCTCGAGCACATGGCCTTCAACGGGTCGAAGAACGTGCCCGAAGGCGAGATGGTCAAGATCCTCGAGCGCCGCGGCCTGGCCTTCGGGGCCGACACCAACGCCTCGACCAGCTTCGACGAGACCGTCTACACGCTGGACCTGCCCAAGACCGACGACCCGACCGTCGACGACGCCATGATGCTGCTGCGCGAGGCGGCCGGCGAACTGACCATCGACCAGGCCGCCGTCGACCGCGAGCGCGGCGTGGTGCTGTCGGAGGAACGCACCCGCGACAGCCCCGGCTATCGCGTGTTCAAGCAGGGCTTCGCCTTCAACCTGGAAGGCCAGCGCCCGCCCCAGCGCCTGCCGATCGGCCAGACGGAGGTGATCTCCACGGCCCCGGCCCAGCGCATCCGCGACTTCTACGAGGCCTGGTACCGGCCCGAGAACGCGGTGTTCGTGGCCGTCGGCGACTTCGACGTCGACGCCATGGAGGCCAAGATCAAGGCCCGCTTCGGCGACTGGAAAGGCAAGGGCGAGCCGGGCGCGCGTCCCGACCTCGGCGCCATTCCCCAGCGCGGCCTGACCGCCAAGGTCATCGTCGAGCCGGGCTCGGGCGAGTCCGTCCAGCTGGGCTGGGTGCAGTCGCCCGACCTGCGCATCGAGAGCAAGGCCTCCGACCGCGAGTACATGCTGGAGTCGCTGGGCATGGCGGTGCTGAACCGCCGCCTGCGCGCCCTGACCCGCAGCGCCGAACCGCCGTTCATCTCGGCCGGCGCCCTGCGCAACGACCAGTACCACGCCGCCCAGATCAACGGCCTGTTCGCCCAGGTGAAGCCGGGCGGCTGGAAAGCGGCCCTGCAGGTGCTCGACCAGGAACAGCGCCGTCTGATGCAGTTCGGCGTGCGCCAGGACGAACTGGACCGCGAGCTCGCCGCCATGCGCGCCTCGTACGTGGCCGCCGCCGCCGGCGAGGCCACCCAGCGCACCCCCGCCCTGGCCGGCCAGATCGTCGGCACGCTGGGCGACCGCGAGGTGGTCACCAGCCCCTCGCAGAACCTGGCCGCCTTCGAGGCCATCACCAAGGACCTCAAGGCCGAGACCGTCTCGGCCGCGGTCAAGACTCTGTTCGCGGGCCAGGGCCCGCTGATCGTGCTGCCGACGCCCACCGCCATCGACGGCGGCGAGGCCACGGTGACCGCGGCCTACCAGGAGTCCGGCAAGACGCCGGTGACCCCGCCGGCCGCGCCCGCGACCACGACCTGGCCCTATGCGGTGTTCGGCTCCACCGGCAAGGCGGTCGAGCAGAAGGACGTCGCCGATCTCGACACGGTCTTCGTGCGCTTCGAGAACGGCGTGCGCCTGACGGTCAAGCCGACCAAGTTCCGCGACGACCAGATCCTGGTGAAGGCCCGCATCGGCAACGGCCTGCTCGACCTGGCCAAGACCAGCCAGAGCCCGCTGTGGTCGGCCTCGTCGATGATCGAGGGCGGCCTCAAGCAGATCACCGCCCAGGACATGGAGCAGGTGCTGACCGGCAAGGTGTGGAACGCCGGCCTGGGCGTCGAGGACGACGCTTTCGTGCTGTCGGGCCGCACCCGCCCCGAGGACCTCTCCACCGAGCTGCAGGTGCTGGCGGCCTACGCGTCGGACGCCGGCTGGCGGCCCGAGGCCTTCAACCGCGTGAAGACCTATTACGGCACGGTCCACGACCAGCTGGAACGCACTAGCGGCGGCGTCGTCACCCGCGACCTGTCGGCGCTGATGCACCCCGGCGACGAGCGTTTCGCCTTCCCCGACCGCAAGGAGATCGCCGACGGCTCGATCGACCAGCTGAAGTCGGCCGTGGGCGGTCCGCTGGCGACCGGCCAGATCGAGGTGGTCGTGGTCGGCGACACCACGGTCGAGAAGGCCATCGCCGCCGTGGGCGAGACCTTCGGCGCCCTGCCCGCCCGCACCGGCGTCCCGGCGCCGGCCGACGCCGCCCAGATCGCCTTCCCGGCCCCGTCCAAGGTTCCGGTGGTGCGCACCCACAAGGGCCGCGCCGACCAGGGCCTGCTGTTCATGGCCTGGAAGACCGACGACCTGTTCAGCGACCTGCAGCGCTCGCGCAACACCCAGGTCCTGGCCTCGGTGATGCAGCTGCGGCTGACCGACGAGCTGCGCGAGAAGCAGGGCGCGACCTATTCGCCCTCGGTCTCGGCGACCCACAACGCCACCTTCCCCGGCTGGGGCTATATCGGCCTGTCGGTCGAGGTCCCGCCCGAGAAGATCGACCAGGTGATCGCCAGCGTCCGCCAGATCGCCGCCGACCTGCGCGACAAGCCGGTCACCGCCGACGAGTTGGAACGGGCCAAGCTGCCGCGCATCGACCAGCTGGAGAAGGCGCGCGAGACCAACGAGTACTGGCTGGGCGCGCTGTCGGGCGCCCAGACCGACCCGCGCCTGCTGGACGCCACCCGCTCGGTGATCGCCGGCCTGCAGCGCGTCACCGCCGCCGACGTCCAGAAGGCGGCCCGCACCTTCCTCTCCGACGACAAGAGCTGGACCTTCGAGGTCAAGCCGGAAGGCAAGTAACCGCCTCCCGTCCCTTCTCCTCGCGGCGAAGGGACGGGGCGACCGGATCTGACGCAGCTCCGCCGCACATTAATATGCGTGAGGCTGGAGGACTGGATGGATATCAAGCTGCCGCGCTGGCTGCTGAGGAAGCTCGTGAAGCGCAATCCCTGGCTGCTGTCGAACGCAGGAAACGTGCGCCGGGCCCTCGTGCTGGACCTCCTGCTCTTCGAACTCGAGATCGAGTCGGATCTGTCGCTCGACCCCAAGCTAAAGGCGCAGCTCCAGGCGGAGCGCGACGCCGCCGCCCGAGACTGAACCAGCCACGAAAAAGGCCTCCGTCCTTTCGGACGGAGGCCTTCTTTTCTGGACCTTCGCTTTAGGAAAGCGCTGCTCTAGACGATCAGTAGACGACGCCGCCGACGCCGCCGTCGAGGCTGAGGCTCATGCTCGAGCTGGACTCGCGCACGGTCTCTTCGCGATAGGCGGTGTAGGTCTCGGTGGTCAGGATCGACAGGATCTTCACGCCGGCGCCGTAGCGGCGCAGCAGCGAGCGCTCGTTGCAGTCGCGGGCCGGGCGCTGCGGACGGCAGACCAGGGTCCCGCCGGCTTCGCCGCCCTGACCCCCACGCGCGCCGGGCACGTGATAGAGGGCCTCGTTCTTGGCGCAGATATAGGTCTGGCCGCCGGTGCTGGCGTCGATCAGGCCGGAATATTCGCCCACGACGTACTGCATGCGGCTGCCGGCGATGCAGCGATAGAGCTCGCCGTCATAGAGGTCGTCGATCTCGCGGTCGGGGGTGACCTGCGAGGCCGGGTGCGGGATGTCCTTGTCGTCCAGGCAGACGGCGCGGACGACCACGCGCTTGAAACGGGTGCGGGTGGCCTCGTAGGCCGTGCGGCGCGCGGCTTCGCCGCCGGTGACGTTCAGGCCCTGGATGTAGCCGGTGGGCTGGGGGCCCGAATAGTAGCCGCCATGGGCGCCGCCGCCGTAATAGACGGTCGCGCCGGCCGAGGCGTTCGATCCGGCCCGCACCGAGGCGTTGGCGCTCGCATTGGCGTTGACGTTGACGTTCACGTTGACGTTGGTCTTGCCGCCGCCGCCCCAGTGGCCGCCACCGCCGCCGCAGCCGTTATCGCAGCCGCTCGGCGGCTTGGGCGGGCGCGGGGGCGCGGGCGGAGGCGCACAGCAGGTCGGAGGCGTCGGCGTGCAGCCGCTGTTGCATTGGGCGTAGGCGACGCCGCCCACGAAGAGTCCGGCCACGGCCGCCCCGATGGCGATCCACAGCTTGGACACGGTCAGTTTCGGCGCCGTCATGGCGTCTCCCCTTCACACAGCGTGCGTCTTCCAGCCGGTTCTCCAGCAAGAAACAAGCCATCGGCCCGTCACGCCCCGACTCTGTGCCAAGACGATACGACGGGGCTCCTGGCCCGGTTCTCCTAGCAAGCCCCATGCGGTCGATCTGGACCGCGAAAGGACCCGCAAGGGGACGACGATGTTCCATCCAAGCACGGAACGGTTGATAGACTATTGGCGAAGCCGGGCCGGCGAGGGCCGGATGCCCGCGCGCGCCAGCGTCGATCCGGGCGATTTCCTCGACCTGCTGCCCCAGGTGTTCATTCTCGGGCGCGGCGCCGGCCGCTATCCCTTCCGCCTGGCCGGCGGCTTCGTCACCGACCTGCACGCCCGCGACCTGCGCGGCGAGGACCAGCTGTCGATGTGGGCGCTGTCGCACCGGCTGGAGGTGAAGTCGGCGCTGGAAGTCGCGCGCCGCCGAGGCGAGCCGGTGGTGGTCACCGCCGACATCCGCGCCCACGGCGTGGCCTCGGTGGGCATGGAGGTGCTGCTGGCCCCGATGACCGGATCCAGCGGCGAAGCCGATCGCTTCCTGGGGCTCTACCAGCCGATCGCCATGATGCAGCGCCTGATGGGCCGGCCGGCCTACGAACTGGGCGTGCGCCGGATCCAGGCCCTGGCCCCGACCAACGCCGAGGCCCCGCGCCTGCGCCTGGCCAGCCTGGACGGGCGCCTGATCGCCTGAGGCGGCGACATACGAGTTTCCTCCCGTGCTCTGGCGGGAGGTTTTGCGTCGGCTTGCCGGAGACGACGCCGGAAGGACGGAGGGGCGCTCGGGAGAGCGCCGCCACGGCGGGAGCGCCCCTCCGTCCGACCCTTGCGCCCCTAGAGGCTCGGGTTCCGAGCCGTGACCACCCAGCCCGCGCCCGCGATCACCACCGCCTCGTCCACGGCCTTGGCCGCGAAGGCCTCGCGCACGAGCGGGATCGCCTGCTGGCGCACGGCGTCCGGCTGATCGGCCAGGGCCCGGGTCAGGGGTCCCACCTGGAAGGCCAGGTCCACCGCATCCTCGATCGCCGCCTGCCGGGTCTCGCCCTCGCCGAAGGTGATCGGATGATCGATGGCCGCAAAGGCGATGTCGACGAAGCCGGCCTCGCTCAGGATCCTCTCCACCCGGGCCTTGTCTCCGAACGAGAACGGCCCCGGCGCCTCCGGCGGCGGCGGGGCGGGCGCGCCGACGATCGGCGCGATCGCCTTCATCGGCAGCCGCACCCAGTCGTTTTCGGCCGCCCCACGCCAGCAGACGAAGGCCAAGCGCCCGCCCGGCTTCAGCGCCCGCCGCATGTGGGCGAAGGCCCCCGCCGGCTCGTCGAAGAACATCACGCCAAAGCGCGAGAACAGAAGGTCGAACTGCTCGACCGGCAGCAGGGCGCGGCTGGCGTCGGCGACCTGGAACCGGGCGTTGGCGACATCCCCCGCCAGCTCGCGCGCCCGGGCGACCAGCGGCTCGGACACGTCGACGCCCAGCACCGCGCCCGACGGCCCGACCTGGGCGGCGATCTCCAGGCTGCCCGCCCCAGCCCCGCAGCCGATGTCCAGCACCTGCTCGCCCGCGGCCGGCGCGGCGGCGGCGATCGCCTCGGCGCCATAGGCCCCGAGCATGCGGTCCAGCCGCGCCTGGTTGRCCACCCAGCGCTCGCCGGTGCGGCCGTTCCAGTCGGCGATCTGGTTGACGTTGCGCTCGGTCATCGGTGGCCCCTCAGTTGAGAATCGATCTCAACAAGGTGTAGTCGCTGACGCCGCGCCTGTCGACTACCGCCCGGCCGCGTCCAGCGTCGCGATCACCTCGGGCGGCAGGGTCAGGCGCACGCCGGCCAACAGCTCCTCCAGCTGGGCGACGCTGGTGGCGCTGGCGATCGGGGCGGTGATGGCTGGGTGGGCGACGATCCAGGCCAGGGCGACCTGGGCCTGGGTCGCGCCCGTGGCCTCGGCCGCCTCGTCGAGCGCGGCCAGGACCCGAAAGCCCTTCTCGTTCAGATAGTCGCGCGCGACGGTGCGGCCCCGCGCCTTGCCCTCCAGGTCGGCCTCGCTGCGGTACTTGCCGGTCAGGAAGCCCGCGGCCAGGCCGTAGAACGGGATGATCCCGATCCCCTCGCGCGCCGCCAGGTCCGCCAGCGGCCCCTCGACCTCGTCGCGGTCGTAGAGATTGAATTTCGGCTGGATCGACTCGTAGCGGACCAGGCCCTTGTCGGCCGAGGTCTTCAGCGAGGCCTCCAGGCGGTCGACCGAGAAGTTCGAGGCGCCGATCGCGTGCACCTTGCCGGCCTTCACCAGCCGGTCGAAGGCTTCCAGCGTCTCGTCCTGCGGCGTGGCCGCATCGTCCTCGTGCGACTGGTAGAGATCCACATGGTCGGTGTTCAGCCGGCGCAGCGAGTCTTCCAGCGCCGCGACGATGTTGGCGGCCGACAGCCCGGGGCGCTTGGGCGACTTGGCCACCTTGGTCAGGATCTTGATGCGGTCGCGCCGACCGCCGGCCGCCAGCCAGCGGCCGATGACGGTCTCCGACTCGCCGCCCTCGTGCCCGGGAACCCAGACCGAATAGGCGTCGGCCGTGTCGATCGCGTCGAAACCGCCGTCGACGAAGGCGTCGATCAGGCGGAACGAGGTCGCTTCGTCGGCCGTCCAGCCGAAGACGTCGCCGCCGAACACCAGCGGGGCGATCGAAAGGCCGGAGCGGCCGAGGGGGCGTTGGCTCATGAGCGGGTCCTTGTTCGCAAGACGGCCGGAAGTGTGGGCGGGTTTCCCCGCCCCTGCCCAATCAAACTTCGAAATAAGACCTATTGGGCGCGAACTGCGGATCTATCCGAAACGCGCCCTCAGGCCGCCGCGGCCGGCGCCCCGTCGAACACCGGGGCGTCCTGCGGCGCCAGGGCCGCCTTGCCGCGCAGCAGGTCGGCGGCGCGCTCGGCGATCATGATCGTCGGAGCGTTGGTGTTGCCGCCGATCAGGGTGGGCATCACCGAGGCGTCGATCACCCGCAGGCCGTCGATCCCCTGCACGCGCAGCTGGTCGTCGACCACCGCCAGCGGATCGCCCGCCGCGCCCATGCGGCAGGTGCCGACCGGGTGGTAGATCGTCTCGGCCTTGGCGCGGATCCAGGCGTCGATCTCCTGGTCGCTCCTCACCGCCGCCCCCGGCGCGTACTCGCTGTCGCGGTAGGGATCCAGCGCGGCCTGGGCGGCCACGTCGCGGCCGATCCGCACGCCCTCGCGCATGGCCCGGCGGTCTTCCTCGGTCGCCAGATAGTTGGCCAGGATCTTCGGGTCGGCGAACGGATCCGGAGACTGCAGCCCCACCGAGCCTCGGCTTTCCGGACGCAGCTGACAGACGTGCAGGGTGAAGCCGTCCTTCTCGACCACCACCTTGCCGTGGTCCTGCATGATCGCCAGCACGGCGTGGATCTGCAGGTCGGGCCGGTCGAGATCGGGCCGCGAGCGCAGGAAGGCGCCCGACTCCAGGAAGTTCTGCCGGCCGATCCCCTTGCCCATCAGCAGGTAGGACAGGCCGACGCCCAGCTTGTTCAGGCCCTTGTTGGCCGAGTAGGCCGTCTTCAGCCCCTTGGTCGTCCACGACAGGCAGACGTCCAGGTGGTCCTGCAGGTTCTGGCCGACCCCGCGGGCCTCGTGGACGGGCGCCACGCCGGCCGCCTTCAGAGCGTCAGGATCGCCGATCCCCGAAAGTTGCAGGATTTGCGGAGATTGCACTGCGCCGGCGCTCAGCAGCACCTCGGCGTCGGCGTAGGCGAGCGCCGTCTGGCCGCCCTTGCCTGCGACATATTCGACGCCCACGGCCTTGCCGTTCTCGACCACGATGCGGGTGGTGCGCGCCTCGGTCAGGCAGGTCAGGTTGGGTCGCGACAGGGCCTGGGCCAGATAGGCGGCGGCCGCGCTCCAGCGCTTGCCGTCGCGGATGGTCAGGTCGTAGGGGCCGAAGCCCTCCTGCTGGAAGCCGTTGAAATCCTTTGTCACC
The DNA here is from genome assembly GCF_056395525.1 of Caulobacter sp. 10L414. NCBI lineage: Bacteria > Pseudomonadati > Pseudomonadota > Alphaproteobacteria > Caulobacterales > Caulobacteraceae > Caulobacter > Caulobacter sp. 10L414. The sequence continues at coordinate 97,217 of NZ_JBFTJR010000024.1, read as the reverse complement.
GGGTGGCCCGCCTGGCGGCCCGCCTCGATCAGGGCCTTGTAGAACGGGCTGTCGGACTCGCCGGCCGAAACGTGCAGCGGTCCGCTGTCGCCGTGATAGGCGCAGCCCCCGCCGTGGAAGGTCTCCGAGCGTTTGAAGTAGGGCAGCACCTCGGCGTAGGACCAGCCGGACAGGCCCATCTGCCGCCACTGGTCGTAGTCGCGCGCATGGCCGCGGATGTAGATCATGCCGTTGATCGCCGAGGATCCGCCCAGGCCCCGCCCGCGTGGCCACCACAGCTTGCGGCCGTCGAGATGCGGCTCGGCCTCGGTCCAGAAGCCCCAATTGCACTCGCCCTTGGCCTTGATCAGCTCGCCCACGCCGGCGGGCATGCGCACCAGCACCGAGCCGTTCTTGCCGCCGGCCTCCAGCAGCAGCACCTTCACGGCCGGATCCTCGGTCAGCCGCGCGGCCAGCACGCAACCCGCCGAGCCGGCGCCGATGATGACGTAGTCGTAGCGCGTGCCCGACATGGCGTCCCTCCCACAATGTTATCGTTGTTTAGACAGCACAGTGACCCGGTCCCGGGACGGCGGCAAGAGGGCATGAAACTGTCGGTACAGGTTAGAGCTGTCCTCAAAACAGGCTTAAGTTGTCAATAATGAGAGGCGGTCGCATGTACGTGCGCGACAGTTCATTACTCGAACGGGTCCGACATCCGCCGCCCCTCACGGCCCTACGGATCGGCGCGTGTGGAACCTGCGCACTTTGAGCGGCCGAGCGGAGGTCCGATCCTTCAGCCCGAGCGCGCGCCGCCAGACCGGATCATTCTCCTCAGCGTTATGTAGCGTCTCATGGCAGTCGATATGCACGAGACGCAAAAGCCTCAAGCACGCGGCGGCCTTTTGCGGCGCTTGGGACAGACAGTCTTTGCAATCAGGATGTTGCGTGGCGTTGCCACCGAAGGTGCAGCGGTGATCGTAGGACAGATGGTGGATGACACTATCGTCTAGGCTGCGGCTGACGACGGCATTGCCGCAATCGGCGCAGCAGCCGTCCTGGGACACGTGCAGCGCACTCTTGACCGCAGCAGAGCTGCATATTTCGTCTGTGAACTGCGTCCAACCCGACACGCCCTGGTATTTGCGTTCAAGAGCCTCTTTCTTATTTCGCCTGAAGAGCGAGGGGTCGGGCACTGCGGTTTGCACTCCATGGCCTCACCTGTGTCGGAAAACACACCGTAAGCCGGATGGACCATGCGGACCGCGGCATGTTGAAAATGCTAATTTCTCCAGAGCGCCATCAGCAATCATTGGTTTCGATCCAGAAACCAGACATTCGCAAAATCTACCTGGCTTCCTCCAATGTAGAGAGCAGCGTCTTGGCTGTGCTGACCGTCACCTGCTCGCGCAGGCGGTCCAGGGCGAACTGCATGGGCACGGGGTTCTTGAAGACGAGGTGGCTTTCGAGCTTCTCTACGACGCCCCACCCGATGAAAGCCGCGATCTCCGCGTGGTGCTGGTCGAGAAGGTCGATACGATCTAGGTGTCTACGGAGATAGTCGCGCTTGCCGTCTTCGGCCATCTCGCCCCGAAAGTCGGCCAGTTGTTCGGCGATCTCCCCGAGGTTCTTTTTGAACTGTAGATCCTTGCACTCAATGATCAGCACGCGTCGATCGGCGGGGTGCCAGGCGAGGACATCGACGTCGCCGTAATCGCGCTCGAAACCCTTGCGCAAGAGCTTGGTGATCTTGAGATCTGGCTCGGCGATCTGCCAGCCATTGGCGGCGAGCAACTCGCCGATAGACACCGAAAACGCCTTGCCTCGCTTGTCCGCCGTCACGGCCGCCCATGAGGTCATTGCCTTGCCCAGCTGCCAGCTAGGAAAGCTTCCGTCATAAAAACCGCCGAGCGTATAGCCAAAGCCCTGACGCGCCAGACCAGGCGCGATCAGGAAAGTGGGGTCGTCGGTCTCGTCGATTTGCAGGAGGGGCTTGCGTAGGACGCTCAGACGCCGGCGAAAGCGCCAGATCTCCAAGTCGCGCGGATCGATGTCGTTGTCTGGCGAGCGCCATCCGGCACGGGGCGTTAGGGTCAGCGTCGAGAGAATGGCGGGCATATGCTCAGGCCGCAGTCGCCCCCGCGCGTCGCCTGGGGCAAGCAAGAGTTGGCTCTTCTTCATCTTCAGCACAGCCTTGCCCGCATCGATGGCCCGGTTTTCCAGCCAGTCAACGAACTGTCGGTAGGCGTCTATCGGTGCCCCGAGCTCCTCGGCCAGAGCTGTCGTGAACTTGCCTTCGAACAGGTGCTCGACAGCCGGGGTAATGTCCGCCTCTTCAAGGTTCTTGGCGTATTTGGCGACCGAGGCGTCGACCGACACATCGCTAAAGGCCCGCGCGAACGGTGCCAAGATCTCCTCGACGAAGTCTAGCTTGGCTAGGACGTCGCCCAGGGGCGAAATCTTCAGCGTCGGTTCCATCACGTCCCAGCGGATGGCGCCCGACCAGCCGCTAATGACGAGGATCAACCCCATCTTGGCCATTAGGCGGGAAAGGTCGAGTGTGCCTGGCGCACGCCCCTCCAACGGCGCCTCGCAGAGCGCCAGCTCTACAAGCGAGCGCGAAGTCTGCGAAACCTCGGCCCGTTCGGAGGCTTCCTTGCCGATGACGTCGCGAACCGCGTCCTTGTCCTTGCGCAACGCCAAGATGGCGGCCGCGGTCCTCCCCCAGCGCTGACCTTCAGCGGCGGCGGCTTCGTGATTATAGAGCAGCGCCCGGATCAGGACCTCTCGGCCAAAGCCGCGTAGGTCCGCACACAACTCCTCTTCGAGGAGCCGCACCGTGCGATTGAGGAACCGCATGGCGTCGGCCTTGCCACGGATCCAGGCTCCCTCGGAGCGCTCACGGGCCCGCCAGCCCAGGCCAAGACGCACCAGGGCGTCGTCATCACGATCCACGCGCACCGAGGCTTTGGGAATATCGGCGCGAACCTGGTCAAGGAAGGTCGCCACCGCGAAGATGTGGCGATGACGCGCCTTTGGATCAGGGCAGATCTCGTTGACGAGCTGGCGCTCGGCAGCCGCGTCGAGGGCTTCGCCGGCCAAGCCCGCGACGCCCACGGCGATAGCGCCCACCAGGGCTTGCTCAGCGATATTGTCGACATGAAAGCCACCCCGCTCGAACGCCTCGGACGCCTTGATCACGATGGTGCGTCGCTCGAGATCGGCCGCGACGACCAGCCCCGCTCGGACCTGAGGGTAGTCGAGCGGCGAGGAGCGCTCCCCGCCATTCCACGCGCAGTCGGTGAAGTCGGCTTCGATCAGTAAGGAAGATGCTCCAAGGCCCGGGAAGCGCCGATCGAGGACGGGTGCGGCCCTGACGGTCCACGTCCGCAGCATCAGCCAGTAGTCGTGAGCAGGGGTCGCGGGCAGATCGTCAGGGACGAGGATGTCGAACCACCAGTCCCGCGCTGGTGTGATGAAGACACCAGCCGATCCGCGTCGTTCGCGGTCTTCGTCGCTGACGTAGACGCGCTCGGCGTCGTCCTCGGCGAAAATCCTGTCCTTTTGCCAGCGCACGGTCAGCTGGCGGCCGGTGACATCGGTGCGGACATGGACGTCGAAGTCCATCGCCACCTCATGGCGAAGATCGCGCAGGAGGTTCTGAGGCACCATCAACGTGTCGGCATGGTCGCCCCCACCGAAATCGTCCGGCAATTGCGCATGGGGCACGAGGTGGCCGCCCAGGGACCTTGACCAAGCCACGAGATTCAAAGGCCCGTTGATGCTTTGCAAGGCCACGCCGCCGCGTTCGAGCGCCGCTTGACCATCCAGCAGCCGCCACAATGACAACGGGCTGAAACCGTGCGCCCAGCTTAGGGTGCAAAGCTCGGGCGCGGATAGGAACTCCAGCCGCCAGTCGGCCGCGGCGAGATCCGGCAAGGCGTGCGCGGCCGCCCGGCCGACACCGCAGCCGACAATCACCGTTAAGCCCTCGACGAAGTTGGGCTCTTGCTGTGCCTGACGATACGCGTTCTCGATCCAGGTCTGAAGCACCTCGGTGACTTGCTCTGGATCAGGGTTGGGGTCGATGAGGCCCGTCGTCTCGATGCCTTCGAGCGTGTCCAAGAGTAGAACGAGATTCAAATGGCGGCCCTGATCGGCTTGAATCGTGCCGCCGGCGAGCGCGAAACGCTCGCCGCGATGGAAGTGCAGCCGCGCGCCCATGCGGCCACCCAGCAGTGGCATCGACTCGATGAGATCGAGATAGTCCCGGCCCAGGGCAGCCAAAAACGTTTCTCGCGCCCTCAGGGCGTCAAGCTTTTCGAGCAAGAACCGCCGGATGGCGGCGCTGGCGGCGGTGGGCAGGACAAAGAAAACCTCTTGGCCCTTGATAACGAGCGGCCGCCGCTCGAGATTCGTATGTCCGAGTTTCTGGTCCAGAAGCCCCTCGCGACCGTCTTGGCGGAACGTGAAAGGTGCGAGGCCCCTGAGCGAAACGCCGGCAGCGCGCAACTCGTCCAGGGTGAACCGCACCCGCCGCTGAAGCGAGGCGGCACGGCTCAGGATGGACCTTGGAATTGTGTCTTGCGGGTACGCCGATCCCAGCTGGTTGCGCCATAGCTTAGATCGTTCGCAGACCAGATCGGAAAGCCGCAGAAGGGAAAAAATCGCGACGCGCAACTCATCATAGGGCGCGCCCTCGGGCATGCCTTCGACCACGTTGACGAACCGCTGGAGGTAGAAACCAGCGCCCTCCCATATCCCCTCCAGAATTCGAAAGTCTCCCCGCGAGGTGCAGATCAGGCTGACGAAAACGTCCTCGGCCGGATCCTCAAGGCGGCCGACCCGGCCTTCGCCGATCTTGCGGAAACGCGACGCGAGCCAGTTTTCGGAGGGCTTCTTGCCGCCCTCCCCAAGCGCCAGCGCCTGATGGACGAGCATTTCCAGGCGCGCGCAGTTGCTCTGCAACTCGGGAGCCGTCAACAGCGCGCCAAATGTCGCTGCGGCCCGCACGGGATCCATTTGCGTCAGGGCGGCCGCCTCGCCCGCCTCGTCGGGGGCGACGCGGCTCATATGCCGTTGCATATCGAACATCCCGGGAAGGCCTAGGAAATCCTGAAGGTCAATGCGGTTGTCCATGTCCCCTCCGAAATGCTGCACCCGACCGTCTCTCTCCCCACGATCCGATAGGACGGAGCGCCTCGAAAGCACGGCCATAGCGATGCCGATTTCGATCATTCTATCGTGAAGCTACGTCACAGAAGGTCGTAGGTCATCGCAGGCGGCCACAGTTACGAGGGCCCCAGTGTTCGGCCCGCCCGGCTAACGGGCACGTCCGGCTGCCCAGCTGTGCTGCGCCAATTGCCGCCGTTGGCTTGCATCCCGAGCACGACGTTGGATTACGCTGGTCTTCAGCCGGAATAACGGATGAACACGCCGCGCGCCTTCCCAACCAGATCGATCTTTCGACATTGTAGGCAGTCTCGATGTCTTCTGGGTCGTCAATGGCGGCTAACGTGCGACCAGCCGTCGACGCAGTTCGAGCAGACGTGGATCTAGGCTGACGGCCGGCTGTTGAGCCAAGCGCATGACCGCCTGTTCCGCGCCATAGGGCCAGTTGCGAGCGGTCTCATCGAGCACCGCTGAAAGCAGCACCAGGATCTCTTCCGGGTGGCTCACCACCAGGTCGGTCTCGTCGGGGTGCAGGCCGTAGAGTGTTGAGCCGTCGGCCGATAGCCGTCCCAGATGGGGCGCGGCCGCCGCGACCATGCGCGGGAAATCGTCCTTGGACGACAGCGCCAATCCGACCAGCCGGTCTGTGGTGCTGGGCGTGCGGACCGTCTGCTGCCGCGGCCAGGTCGTCTGCAGAAGCTCGATCACACGATCGCGCCCATCCTGGCTGTCGCCGCCCCACCAGCGCTCCAGGCGCCAGAGCATGTGGGCGCGGAAGCGATCACCACCGGCCAGCAGGGCCTGGCGCATCTGGTCGTCGGTGATGTAGCGGCTGCCGTCGGCGGGCCTCGTGCCCCACCCGGCCAGCAGCACGCTGGCCAGGTTGCCGGCATAGTCGTCCGGCAAGGACGGTGCGCCGACCATGTCCAGCATCGCCGGGGCCATTTCGCGATAGAGGTCGCCGCCGGGGATCTGGCCGCTGGACAAGAACCCCGTCCAGAACGCCGCGCGATCGTCGACCGAGACGCTGTCCTTCAGCGGCAGGATCCTGTGATGGGTCCAGGCGCTGTCGTGGTAGTTGAAGAAGCCCAGGCCATAACGCAGCAGAGCGACCGCCGCGTAGCGTCCCGCGTCGCCTGGCAGGGCCAGCAGTTCGTCCAGGGTCGCGCGCCATGCGGGATTGAAGCCCGGCTCGGGGTCCAGCAGGCGATCGGCCCGATCCATCATAGCGTCGACCAGGGCGCCGCTAGGCGCATTGATCGCATAGAGCAGCCAATCGCGGTCCCCGCCCAGAATGGCCGACCGCCCGCTCTCCGGCCGTACAGCCATCACCTTGACCATCGCCATCCACAACGCCTGGAGCCCCGGCGTGAAGCGTTCCAGCGCTTGGACGGCCTGCGCGAACCAACGCGCCGTCGTCAGCAGCATCGCGCCGAGGTCTTCGTCCGGCAGTCTGGCCAGGCGCTGGGCGATCTGGTCGACCAGACGGGGGCGATCCTTGGCGCGGGCTTCGCGATCGAGGAAGGTTTCCCAGTCATGGGCCGGGACATCGCCTTGCCGTCCGGCCAGCACCAGCGCCCGCAGGAACTTGACCGGGCGCACCTTGGCCAAGCCTTCGAGCGGCTTGCGGACCACGAACGAGGAGAAGTCGCGCTGGGCGGCGATCTCGCGGGCCGCCTGCAGCACCTTGCCCGGCGCCACGTCCAGGATGTCGTCGGGATCGGGCTTGGTCTCGATCCAACCGCTGCGGCTTTCCAGCGACGCGGCGGCCTGGGGGGCGGCGACGTCGCGCCAATCCGGGGCGATCGCCATCAGCCGCGCCTTCTCGACGGGCCAGTCGAGGGTCAGGGCGCAGCCTTCGTCGACCAGCCATTGCAGCCGCTGGATGGACCACCAGGCCGCGCCGGTCGCGGCTTCGGCGGCCTCTTCGTTACGCCAGGGGGCGCGGCCGGCGAGAATGCGCTGTTCCAACGCCGCCCTGTCCTCGGGCGAGAACGCCTCCCAGCGCGCTTTTATCGACAGCATCAGGTCGCGCTGGTGATAGTCGTCCCAGAAGGCGTCCTGATCGACCGCCAGGAGGGTTTCGGCCGCCTCGCCCGGCGCTTGAAGGTCAACTTCCCCGGCCGCCCAGATCCGCAAGCGAACGGCGATGTCATCATCGCCGCGCCAGGCCGTCAGCTCCGCGCGCGCCGCATCGATATCAACGCCGCGCAGTCGATCCAGCAGCGCGACATAGTGGAAAACCAGGGCCGCCAGCTTGTGGGTGCGGCTGAAGCCGTCGTCATCGTCGTCCTGCTCGGGCCGGATGGATGGCAGGCGCGTGGCCCCGCCCTCGCCCAGCTCCTGGCGATAGGTGAGCGCCAGGGCCAAGGCCTCGCGAAGCGCCGCCAGGACCAGAGGCAGTACCGCGTCGCTGGGCGTCGCGCCCGGCCTTGGCGAGGGATACTCGATCTCCAGCCGGATGATCTCGCCGGGGCTGGCCGCGCGCCCCACGGCCAGAGGCCCGGCCGGGGCGCGCGTGGCTTGGATCCTGGGCGTGAGGGCCGCGCCGTAGTCGCGCGCCATGGCGCTGGACCAACCGCACCGCGCAGCCTCCCGCCCCAGTTCGAAGAGATTGGTCTCGCGGGCGGCGCCGCTGCGGGCCAGTTGCCGCCAGGCCGTTTCGCTCGGCGTCGGATCGCCCTCGGCGCGGTTGAGGCGATCAAGCACCGAGGCCTCGATGTCGGGGTGGAGACCGCCTTGGCCGGCCGCCCACCAGGCCGAGAAGGGCTGGTCGGCGACCTTGGCGATCCACTCGCCCATGAACGAGAGGCGGCGCACCAGGCGCGAGGACCGCAAGGCCGCCGGGCCGCGCAGGGCGCCGATCTCATGGTCGTCGAGATCGCTGCGGTCATGGCGGGTCAGCATCAGCCCGTCCCACGCGTCGGTGGGAATGGTTTTATCGCGACCGCGGCTCCCCTCCTCCTGTGGCGGCGGCCGGATGTCGCTATCGAGTCCGTAGCGTTCGAAAGGGTCGAAATTCCAGCCCTTGGCGTTGCGCGCGTAGCGGATCGCGGGGTCGAAGACGGCGAGCCATTCGGCCGGCGGCGCGACCTCGGCGAAGCGGCGCGCCCCCGGCAATGTCGAGACGATGTGGGCCACCTGGCCGCGCTCGAAAGGGGCCATGGCGGCCGGCCCCTCGGCGGCGGCGGTCAAGACCCGATCGCGCCAGGCCTGCGGATCGCGGGCGCGCTCGGCCCAGGCTTCCAGGGTGTTCCACAGCGCGCCGAAATTGTTGGCGGGATCGAAGGGAATGGCCTCCACGCCCTTGGCCCGCCACATCGCCCTTGCCTCGTCGGGATCGCCGGCCTGGAAGGCGTAGAGGCCCTTGGGCGGCGTGCGATGGTCGTTGAGCGCTTCGAGCAGGTACTGCACGGGCGGGTCGTCGGCGGTGTAGCCGACGAACACCAGCTGGTACTGGTCGAGCAGCCCCCGGATGAACCGGGTCGCCCAGCCCTCGGCCAGATAGGCGCGCCCGAAATCGGCGCTCGACAGCACGAAGGCGTCATTATGCGCGCCCTCATAATCGTCGCTCACCCGCCCGTGCAGGTGGGTGATCCCGACGATGTCGTTGGCCCGGCGCGGATCGGGCAGATAGGGCGGCGCGTGCCAGCGCAGGGCCGGATCACAGGCTTGAAACAGCAGGTCGAAATTGGTGGTGACCAGGCGGACATCGCCGTTGGGGCCGGTAGCCAGGTCGAGCATGATGCGGTGGGCGGTCAGGTCCGGCGCGACGGCCGGGGTCAGGGCGCGGGCGACGGCGTTTCGAATGCCGACGACGTCGAACTCGCGTTCGAGCAGGGCGAACACCCGGTCGGCGGCGAGAAGACCGCCAACGCCGGCGATCGGCTGCTGAGCCCTGGCGGTCGCCAGTACTTGGCGCGCGGGGCTTTGCGGGCCGACACCCAGCGCATCGACCACCGCATCGGCCAGGCCGAAGAAGTCGGCCAGCCCGGCGCGGGCGCGCGAAACGCCGGCGCCGCAAAAGAAGATGACCTGCCCCTCGTCGCGCGCGACGAGCAGGTCGTGAGGCAGATCGGGACCGTCAGCCAAGAAGCGCATCGGCGCAAATCATGCGACGCGGGGCACCGCTACGCTATAGCCAAGTTTCAGTCGTCACATCTTCGTTGGAATGTACGATCCGCTGAACCCGATAGAAGCCAGGGCGGCCCGGAAAGCCGCTGTTGGCGACGGCACGACGCATCGCGAGGTCGCAGACGAGTTGACCCGCGCCTTGCCAGAAAAGCTGAGCCTGATTTCGGTGAGCGACGACTTCCAGCAGTTCAGCTTTCGTCGACGTCCTCAAATATCGACCGCGGCCGGCTCTGCGTAGTGGAAGTCGCCATGGGCTCCAGGTCCTCTGACAGCTTGCTGAGAACCGCATCCCAATCGGGGTCAGCTTCTTCTCGACGCGCACGATCACGCTCTTCGATCTTGTCCGATAAGCTTTGCACGGCCTCTTCAATCTGCCGACGGGCCGTCGAAATCAACTCAGCCGCTTCGTCATCATCAACAAGGTCGGCCAAGCTATCCAAGCTCGTTCGCAAGGCATGGAATTGGTCGCTCGGGTCCTCATCGAGGTCGGCCTCATCCGAGACGGTGCCGATCTTATCCTCAAGCGTCTGCAGGGTTGCACCACGAACTCGCAGGCCGAGAGCAAGAAGGCGGGTCGGCGGCACCAGGGCCAGGAGGTCCTGATCGTCGAAGAAGCCCATATCGAAATCGAGGGCAGCCCGCTCAAGGTCGTCTGCCGCTTCGCCGCGGAGGCTTTCCGGGAGCAGGCCCAGGCGATGCACCCGCGCCAGGACTCGCATCCGCGGGTGGTGATGGATGACCGTCGATCCCCAAGTGCGCCGCTTCAGCAGAACGCCATCAGCCGCTATGGCTTGGCGGAGCACCTCGTCGCTGGCGCGATAGGCGAGGAAGAAAAAGAGCGACCAGTTCCGCTGAGCTTCATCTGGTGTCGCAATCAGCCGACCAACAAGCTGCGCGTTGAGGGTCGCGGGAACGACCATCGCGTCCATCAGCTCCCCGGCGCCTTCGCAGATGAACCCGCTCAAGATGGTGTCGATAGTCGCGCCCCGGAGGAGCGCGGGAACCATCAGAGGCCGCTGGCGCAGGATTTCCGTCAAGGCGTCGGCAATGGTTGGGTGGGCGAAACCCCAGATCGTGCGGCCAGGCGCTGGGCGGCGAAGAAATGACCCCTTCAGATCGGCGAACGCTTCGAGGATTTTCGGCAGCGCGATTCCGGTCAGCTCAGTCACCGCTTGCGCAGCGGTTCGGTCGTAGCCGGCTTCATCAAAGGCGCCCTCATGCACATAGACGAGGACCAATGCTGCGCTAGCGCTGGGGTCTAGAGCGTTGATGGTGTCGATCAGGTGCTCGCGAGGATGCTCCATGAACCGCACAAGCGACGCCTGGCGAAGCTGCAGGCCCTTGGTGAAGCTTGGGTCGCCAAGCCGTTCGGCGATGCCCGGTAGGAAATCGGGCACGGCCGCCACCGCATCCAAATGCTTCTTGGCCCCGGTCTTCCATGACTGGCTTTGCAGACCGAAATTCACATGATTGTAGAGGATCTGCGCTCGCTCTTCGGCCGAGAGCCTACCTACATCGACGACCGCCGATCCGTTGGAAAACAGAGGGAGATTGCGGCCGCCCAGCCGGCGCTTCGCCGCCTCGTAAATGTGCCGACGCGACGTGAACAGAAACCGATTGCCCCGCGCGATTGCGGCCTGAACCTTCCGGAAGGCGGAGGACCAGTTCTCGATGTAATCCTCGCGTAGCACGTTTGAGCCGAAGGCATCGTCGATCCAAAAGAAGCGGTTCGGGTCGTCGGGATTCCAGCTCGCCTCGAACTCCTGTGGACTGGTCAGGGCCAGAACCGTCTGGCTTCCGGAATCGGATGCGAGGGTGGCGAGGATCGCGCCGATAGCCGACTTGCCGCTGGACGGGTTACCTAACAGGAGAACAACGCCATGTTCGGTCAGCGCGCGCACCGCGCGGCGATGCGATTGGGTCGGAACATAAGCCTTCAGCTTTGGAATCCACTGATCGAGCAACGCTCGGCTCTGGGCGGACAGGCGCTCATCTAGCAGAGACGTGAGATCACCGAGGCCGTAGACCTGCGGGACAAAGGCCCGCAGCTTGCTGCTACGCCGAATAGCTCTAACTATATATTGCTTGCCCAAAACATGCGGCTTGCGCACCCCCAACCGCCGCAATTCCTCGCGTATTTTGACTGCGACAGGCGCATCCACGCTCATGTTGGTCATCAGCACATAGGTGTCGGCCTGGCCGAGGGCGACGAGTTGCTCGACATGCTCGACCTCTGCAGCGAGATCCCCAGGCGTCAGCGCTTTGCGCACGTCGGAGGTATGCTTGCACTGCACCGTGCCGACGGCCGTCTCCTTGCCCTCCGCGGGCAGCAAGAAAACTGCGTCCTGCCCGCCATCCTGGGCTTCGCGAAAAATCTCGACCGGCCGATCGAGGACCACCTCGCAGACCTGTGCGCAGAGATCTTGGAATGCCCGCCAGCCGATGGTGTGCAACGCCAAGTCCGACCATGGCCCAACCGCTTGGCGTCGCGAGGCGGGGGCGCCGACTGGCGCTAGCGCCTGATCATCCGCCATGCAATCAGGCCCGATCACGAGCGGCCTGAAGCCACACTACAATATCGCCTCCGGTGTCCCTGGCTTGTAGCAGGGCCAAGGTCATGTGGCTCATTGCCTCCCTGTTGAGGCGCCGCTTCGCCCTGCCTACCTTCTTGCTTTTCTTCTCCGCGTCGATCTGGGCCCAGAGGTCGGCCCCTCCGCCGGCGATATGAACCTGCTCGGCCACAAGGTCGGGAACGTCACACCAGTCGTCCACCACGATCTGGTGCCCGAAGGCAGCGTGGATGGCGTCCGGATGGATGTAGTTCTCCATCTCGCGCTTGCTCGTCAGAAAGCCGATATCCCCATTGCCACGCCTGTTCACGGTGGCCATCGCGTCCATATACTTCGGAGCCGCCTGGTCGTCGGTGTCGTAGATATGCACTTCGGCCATCTGAGCATTCGCCAGATACCGCTGGTCCACCCAGTGCTGCAGGTTGCCGCCGCCCGTCACCACGAAGACCACTCTATGGTCGCCGTCGAGGTCAAGCAGGGTGTCATCGGCGGCGCGGTGCAATCGAGAGGCGTGGCGCAGAAACTCTACGTCGTTTGGCCCCTCGACATAGATCGCCACGCGAGCCCGCTTATCCGGCAACACACCCAGCGTATCCGCTACCCTCCGATACACGTCGTCAGCGCCCATTTCTATCAGCGGAGAAGCCTCCTGCTGCTTCGTGACCAATCGAACCGCGTCCGTCGGCACCAGGCCGGCGACCCCGGGGACGTGGGTCGTAATGAGCACTTGGGTGTTCGGGTCCTCTGCAAGCTCTAGCAGTGTGCGGATCAGTACCTGTTGGCTGTCCGGGTGCTGCGAGCTTTCCGGCTCCTCGATCGCATAAATCACACGCCTGGTTTTGGCGGCCTCCCGTCGACGTTCCGCCTCCGCTCGGAAGAAGCTCAGCAGGATGAGGCGCCGGACGCCTGAGCCTCGCTTGTTGATCGGGATCTCGTTGTCGCTCGCCAAGCTCAGCTTGAAGCCGTCCCACTTGGGCTCCGCCTTGAACGACGGAGTTAGCTCGTTGGCCAAGTCTGGGTCCATCTCCCGCAGCTTCGCCAAGGTGCGGTTGGCAACATCCATCGCGCTCTGCCGAACTCTTTCCTTGATCCCGTCCAATTCGGCCTGCACCGCCTGGACCGCCTCGGCCACCGCCAGCTTCATCGGATCGGCGACTTCAGGATCATCGTCTTTGCTGGGACGATCCGCCTGGAAGAGCGCAAAGGTGGGCATCTGCTGCTCGATCTGGTCCCAGGCCTTTTTGCCATCCTCTTCATTCAACGGGACCAGCTGGAGGGCCATTTCGGCGTCGCCGACGGTAGCCCGGATCGCCGCCCGAAGCGCTGCGTTGGACCGCTGGTCCACCTGGGACAGGTCCGCGCCCACCGCGGCGGCGCGCTCCTTCAAACCTGCGTTCTTCAGCTTCAGCAGATCGGCGAGCTGCGGGTTGGTCGACGCGACCGCGCTCGCGAACACTTCAAGCTTGGGCGTCTTGGGGCCGCAGTCAAAGCGCTTCTGGATTTCGAGCTGGCCCAGCGGGTTGAGCAACCACTCGGCTTGCAAGGTTGTCTCGGAACGCGCGTCGATTGTGAGAACCGTCGGCAGCTCTTCGAACACGCAGGTGATTTCAACCACCTTGCCTTGGTTGTGTACGCACGGATCGCTTTGGTCGAGTTTGATGCTCTTGTGATTGAAGAAAATATCTAACGCTTCAAGCAGGGTGCTTTTTCCGACGTCATTCCGGCCGACGACGGCGGTGAAGTCGTCAATGCTGAGATGGACGGGAGTCCTGTACGATCTAAAATTGTTGATCTTCAGACCGACGAGTTTCACAGCCGTTCCCCGCACCACCCTTTGCGCGACACTACCGTGCCGGTGAGGCACTCACAACGGCAGCGCTCGGTTGTTAAGCGCCGATCCTCAGCGGCTTGCCGACGCGGATAGAGCTTCCTGCGAGCGCCGTGAAGCAGACCTTGCTAAGGTCGCCTAAGAGTCATCTCCCGACTAACAAGGTCCGCTTCAACGGCAGAGACCAGCATCAGATCAATGCACATCGCCCCACGTTGCAACAAATCAAAGCACCACATGCCGGACGCAAACACACCAATTGCTTACCCATAGGCAAGCAAAGGCGTATGTAGCGCCGCCATATTCAGGCGATCTTCGATAGTGATCGGAACCAACCGAAACACCACATCAACCTAAAGACTTGATCAGACTCGAAATTTAATCTCGTATTCGCTAGCGCTGGATCAAGGCCAGGAAAAACGGCTGCGCGAAGCTTCGCGCGAAGACGCCCTACCTCGATGCAAGGTCAAGCGCCCGCTCCGTATCGGCAGCGGTCGAATGCTCACGCCTGTGCTCGAAAGGAGGGCCTGACCAGATACTTTTTTGAAACCGTCCGCTTAGGCGGAGGAACAAGAAGCCCGGGCTTGCAGGCCCGGGCCTTGTTTCGGAGAGAATCCGAAGTCGTTGGATATCGACCTAGGAACTCTCCCCCGACATCGCCGAATAGTCAACCGCCCTGATGGGCGGATTGCGAGCGCATGCCTGGGCTCCGCCCCTCCCAACCCTGGAAGAGGAACAACATGAACGACCTGTCTTTCCCCATGCGCCGAGGTCCTGCTCGGCCATACCCTTCGACGCGCCCCTCGGTTCGCAAGACCATCGAGCTGACCCTGGGCGCATCGCCAACCCCGCTGAGCTGGGCGGCGATCAACGCCGTCGGCCGGATCGTCACCACGCCCGACGACCGCCCCATCCGCACGATCATCACCGGTCGTCGGCGGATCACGACCGGCGCCTACCCGAGCATCAAGAGCGGCCGGTCTCATCCCTTCGAGGGCATGAACGAGCGTGGCTTCTTCATGCGCAGCGAGGTCGACACCCGCGTCGTCGACTACCAGGCGCAGCCCTTCCGGTTCGAGTTCGTGGTCGACGGCGTCAAGCGCATCTACATCGCCGACTGCGCCCGCCTGCTGGCTGACGGGCGGATCGAGGTCGTCGAGGTGAAGAACGACCGCCGGGCGCTGAAGGACCCCGACTACGCCTTGAAGCTGGCCCACGTGGAGCAGATCTGCGCTCAGCTCGGATGGAGCTTTCGGGTCGTTCTGAAGAACGAGATTTTCCTGCCGGCCACGGTCTTCGCCAATGTGGAGGACGTACAGGCTTGCCGCCAGGTTCGGTTCGACGCCTCCCACGGCTACATCGCGCTCGACCTGATCGAAAGCATGGGCGGTCAGGCGCCGCTCGGCGCCCTGGCCGAGCGTATCGGCGACCGGCGTGTCGGCATGGCGATCGCCAAGGCGATGATGGTCGCCCGTCTCATCGACATCGATCTCACCCGCCCGCTCGGCGCCGACAGCGCCGTAAGCGCGATCTGCGGCGTCGAATCTCTTCGTCAGGAAGGAGCTGCATCATGAGCCTTCCGATCCGCATCAGCACCGGCGAGCTGTGGGAGTTTCGCGGCCAGCGACTAATCTTCGAGCGCGAGCTGGGCGACAACTTCATCTACTTCATCCGCGAGCAGAACGGCGGGCCGTTCCAAATCGAAGGCGCCCTGGGGGTGTTGGGATGGCCCGATACCCAGTGGTTCTTGGACGGACTTCGCACTGGCGATCTCAGGAAGGTCGCCATGCGAGATGGTCTCGCAGGCCGCCAGAAACGGCCTTCACTCGACGACGACCACGAGGCCCTAAACGCGCTGGACCCGAGAGCGCGCCTGCGCCTGTTCGTCACCCGCGGCCTCGACGCCATGGGGGATATTCCCCGTAGTGACAGGGCCCTGACACTGGCGCTCTCGCGGCTGTGGGCTGAACATCCCGAGAAGGCTGCGGCGTTCGGGGGCAAACCATCAACCCGTTCCGTGCGCCGTTGGCTCAATGGCCGCGGACTGCCCGGCGAACGCGCCCTCAAGGACATGGTCGCGCTGAACCGCCAGATGGAGCGATCTCGCCGGCTACCGCCTACCACCCGGGCGCTAATACGGCGATGGGCCTTCTGGTACTGGACCCGCACCGGCTGGAGCATCGTGGACGCCTACGCTCGGTTCACCAAGCTGTTCGACTACATCAACCGGCGTCGCAGCCGCGGCGGACGACTTTCACAGCTCAACCGGCCTGCCTACGAGACGTTCCGAATGGAAGTTCGCAGGCAGGAGAACTACGAAACCTGCCGGCTCAAGCACGGCACCAAGAAGGCCCACCTGCGCTTCAAAGCGTGCGGAGTTGGACTGTCGGCCAGCCGCTTCCTGCGCCTGGGCTGCATGGACCACACAGTGCTCGACGGCATGGTGGTCATCGACACAAACCTCATGCTGCCGGCTGGCCGGCCAACCCTCACCGTCCTGATGGATGTCAGGACACGCTGTATCGTGGGCTCCCTGCTGAGTTTCGAGCCACCGTCCCTCTATTCGGTGATGGAGTGCATAAAACGCGGTAACCGACCGAAGCTGCACACCGGCGCGCTGGCCAAACGATACCCCGTTCTCGACCAGATCTTCGGTCGCTTCGACGAGATCGTGGTCGACAACGGCAAGGAATTTTCAGGGACCTCCCTTGAAGACGCTATGGCCGACGTCGGCACCACCGTGCGCTTCGCTCCTGTCGGCTCGCCCACCTACAAGGCTGTTGTGGAAAGGTTCTTCGGAACCCTCAATAGCCTGCTCAATACGAAGCTACCGGGYGCCGTCTTCAAGACGGAGCTGCTTCGAGAGATGGGCTATGATCCATCGAAAGACGCCGTGCTGACGCTGGAAGAGCTCGAGGAGCTCCTACACGAGGCCATCGCCGTCTACCATGTCAGTCACCATACCGGTGTCGACGCTCCGCCAGCCCAGCTCTGGCAACAGGACATGGAAGCCCATGGCATCAGTGTCATTGGGGATGAGCGGCTACTCGACAAGGCGCTCGGCGCGGTCACGTCCTGCCGCGTCACTACGTCGGGCGTCACCCTCTTTGGCCTGCGCTACCACGACGAGGACAAGGTCGGAGCGCTCCTCGAAGAGCTGATCGCTTTCGAACCCGTTCGGGGCCAGAGAAAAGGCTCCGCCGTCGTCACGGTGAAGGTCAAATACAACCCGGCGAACCTGGCCGAGATCCACGTCTGGAACAGGCGTCGCAACACCTATGTGACGCTCCCCTGCGAGGACGAGCGCTACGCCGCCGGCATGTCGTTCTGGCACCACCGGAAACTTCAGGAATGGGCCAAGAACCGGGGCCTCGCCTTCAACACGCGGGTTGAACGCTTGGTCGCCAGAGCCAACCTCATCGAACGGATCGAGGCCAGCGCCCCGCACCTGAAGGGCAAGGCTCGCAATGCGATGCGCCGCTTCCTGAACGGCCCCAAGGTCCAGAGGCCGAGCGGAAGCCCTGTGATCGCCTACGCACCAGCGCGGCATGACGGGCTGGCTCCGATCATCGAGCACGACCTGCTTGCGGGGAGCCGCGCCGATGGCGGGCAGGCCCCAAAGCGGCCGGCCAGGCCGAAGAAGCCCAAATCGAGCCCGCGCAAGAGGACGCGGAAATCATCCAAGGCCCTCACCCCGCCGAACGTGCGTAGCGACGCCGACTTCTCCGTCGACATCACCAAGTGGCAGGAGCCGGAACTATGAACCGCGACCAGATCGCAGCGAAAATCGCCGACTTCGGATCGATCTACATCCCCTATCCGCCACACTCCGAATTCCAGGAGGCTTGCGATTATCTGATCAAGCTCGGCCGCGCGACGCGCGGCCGAGCCCAGAAGGGCCTACGAACGCTGGCGGCGACGGGGTCGGGGAAAACCACGGCGGCCGAGGCGTTCGTCCGACGCTTCGAAACCGGCCACCCCCGCACGGAGGGATATGTGCCCATCGTGCTGATCGCGCTGGAACGTGCAACGACGGCCAAGAAGCTGATGATGTCGATCCTCGACTTCTTCGGCGACAACTACTCCAGCAGCGGCAACGAGCAGACCCTCAAGAAGCGGGTGAAGGCTTGCTTCGAGCGTTTCGGCACGGAGCTGCTGATCATTGATGAGGTGCAGCACCTGAACGCTCGCGTCTCCGACAAGAACGACGTCACCGACAGCTTGAAGCGCCTGCTCGACGACGGCGTCGTTCCAATCGTGTTCCTCGGGACAGACGATGCCGAAGATCTCTTCACCAGAAACCTTCAACTGAGCGGCAGGCTCATCGTGCCCTGCGACTTCAGGGCCCTGACTCTTTCGAGCCCCGCGGATCGATCGCTTCTGGCTGGCTACGTCACCCTCTTGGATCGGGCTATCGTCGAACAACGAATACTGCCCAACCTGTCCGGGCTGAACGATCCGTGGGTGCTCGGCTGCCTCCATGCCGTCTCCAGCGGCGTGATCGGACGGGTCTCGAGGCTGGTGGGGGCGGCRCTCGAAATCGCCCTACGCCGGGACGCCAGCCAGCTAGAAACTTCCGACCTCGCCGATGCGGTCGACCGATGGGCGATCCCGAACGCCATCTGCCAAACCAACCCTTTCCTCCAGGCGCGGCCGTCATGAACATGGCCGTGGAAATCAGGCGCCGCACCCGCGGCGCCTCGATCCTCTTCCCGCTGGAGCCAATGCTCGACGAGAGCATTCGGGGGTATCTGGCCCGGGTCGCGGACTGGAACTGCTTCGACAGGCGAAACGCCCCTCTACGTTTCGCGGGCCTGACCTATATCGGCCGTGACGTCTCCGATCGGATTTCGACGGAAATCTCGGCCGTCTCCCAGGTGCTCGGCATACGGGAAGGGTCCCTGCGCCGAATCTTGAACCCGAGCATCGGGGGCAAGTTCGAGGGCGTGAACTACTTCGGCCTAGCGATCCCTCGCCGCCAACTGGAACTGGATTTTCGCCGCGTCTCGCCCGCCTCTCTGCGGCTGTCTCGCCATCACCGCGCCCGATGGCAAATTCGATTGCTGCCGTTTTGTCCAGAAAGCTGGGAGCACCTGATAGACAAGTGCCCGAACCCCACCTGCGCCACACCACTTCGCTGGACCGACTGCCTTGAGCTCGATCGCTGCGAGCACTGCGATTTCGACCTCAAGCTCGCCAGTTCATCCCTCGTTCCAGACGAACTCCGCGACACATTGAGTTTCGTCACGGATCTCGTTCATCCCACGCCCGGCGTGCAGGCCGGCGCGGTCGCCAGGTTGCCGCCGCCGCTCAACGACCTCCTCGCCCAGGACGTGTTCGAGATGCTGTTTCTGATCGCCAGATCAGTAGAACCCGAACACGTCAGGCTGGGCACGTCGCCCCGGTTCGATACGGCGAACCTAGCGCTCGCGGCGCAGGTGTTGCTGGACTATCCGGCAACCTTCGACCGGTTGACGCAAGCCGGTCGCAGCGAAACCGACCACAGCGTCAAGCCGCTCTTCGCAAAGCTGAGACGCCGCGCCAAGGAGAGAAGCGGCATCACCAAGGCCTTGCTCCTGTCGATGGTCGATCGCGCCGAGAGCACGCATCATGGCCCGGTCCGCGCCAGGAAAATCCGGGAGGAGGATGGCGAATGGACGTTCCAACGGTCGGCCGTGTGGCTGGGGATCCCATTCTATCAGTTCAAAAAGGTCGTCACCGCGGGCCTGGTGGCGCCCACTGACCGCAAAGACGCGGTGCGCGATATACGCTGGGTCAGATCCAGCGAGGTCTACCCGCTGGGCATCTCACTTCGCCAACGCATGGCGCCGATCGAGTTCGTCCAGAGCTATCAATTGCCGCTTGCGGGCGTGGAGCAATTGGTAAGCCTGGGCCTTCTGGAGCCCTGCACCGAGCCGATCGTGCAACTGCTCTATCCTGGCTTCCAGCTGGATCGGGTGAGCGTACTCGGTTTCGTAGATCGGCTGGCCGAAGCCTTGGCGCCGCCGCTTCCCGACAGCGTCGCGCTGGAGGACGTCTTTCATGGCGTAGGCGGCGGCGAGAAGCCGTGGGGCCTGGTGATCCAGGCCGCCCTCGATGGGCGGATCCCGGGCGGGCTCGGCGTCGAACCTGGCGAGCGCCTTCAATTCCAGCGACTGACGATCTCGCGGCAGTTCGCTTGGGAGTTCCTGGCCGGGCGCTACCCCGATCTTCTGGCCCTGCCGCGCAGGTCGAAGCTCCTAGACCCCGCCGCGGACTTCAATCGCATCGAGGCCGAGCGCTACCTGAACTGCTTCCCGCGTGACCTGGCCTGGCTGATCTCCGGGAGGCACATCTCGTCCCACAGCAACGGCCAGTTCGTCGGGCGGGCCAAGGTCGAGAAGCTGGCGCGGAAGCTGATCAGCGCTCGCGAGATCAGTTGGCGCTGGCGTGTCTCGCCGACGATGCGCGATGCCCTGCCCGATCGCGCCGTCGGCCCTTTCTGGCTCCGAAGTGCGGTCGAGGAGCATTTCGCCAAGCTGTTCGGCGACAGCGTTCAGCCATGGGACGGCTTCGACAGGACGTCGATGTTAGAGGGCGGGCGCTAGAACAGCGCTCGTCCGACCAGCATCCCCGCCGCGAAGATCGAGGCTCCGATCAGCGGAGAGGCGATCAGCAAGGTTGTCAGCCACGTGTTCGAAACCGGCGAGCCGGCGCGGCTGCGCGCCAGGGCGCGGTCGATCCGCTTCAGGTGGGCCTCGTACTCGGCGTTGGTCATATTGCCGCACGTCCCGCTGCTACGCCGCGAATGATCGGCCAGAATGGCTCAGCGGTCCAGGCTGACGCCGTTTCGATGCGGAAAGTACGGGAAGCGCAAACTCGGGCGCTCCGACTTCGCCGGCTGCCTGTCGGCGACAAGAGGAACCGGGGACGCTTCTAAGCTGGAAATCGCCTCGTGAGGACAAAGGTAAGCCGTGTCCCCTCGTTGCAGGTTTCGCCCGGCCTCGGGAGTTCAACGGCTTAGCCGGTCGGTCCAAACCGGCGCCGACAGAAACGCCACGAAGAACGCCGTTACGGATTTTGCGCGAACTCAACCTTAATCCGATCGGAAGGGGCGGCCGACATCATGACGGTCATCAGATCGGCCGGCGGCTTCGTGGAGAGCGCCCTACCGGCCCGTCCGACTTCCACGCCGGCGACAGTCCCGCCGCCGCCGTGAGAAGGCCCCGCGCATCCAGCCCCTTTGCGCGGGTCTGACAGGAGCGCCGCCCATCCCCCCCTCCGGGCGGCGCTCCTGCGCTTTTCGCTCAGATCGCCTTGAGGCCGGCGCGATAGCGCTTCCAGTTCTCGACATAGTGCAGGGCCGAGGCCTGCAGGATCATCGCCTGATGCTCGCTGACCTCGCGGATGATCTTGCCCGGCGCGCCGACCACCATCGAGTTGTCGGGAATCTCCTTGCCCTCGGTGATCAGGGCGCCGGCGCCGATCAGGCAGTTCTTCCCGATCTTGGCCCCGTTGAGGATGATCGAGCCGATGCCGATCAGCGAGCCGTCGCCGATCGAGCAGCCGTGCAGCATGACCATGTGGCCGACGGTGACGTTCGCGCCGATGGTCAGCGGGATCCCCGCGTCGGTGTGCAGCACCGAGCCGTCCTGGATGTTGCTGCCCCGCCCGATGGTGATCGGGTCGTTGTCGCCGCGCACCACCGCGCCCCACCAGACGCTGGCGTTCTGTTCGAGCACGACATTGCCCATCACGCTGGCGGTCGGCGCGATCCAGTATTCGTCTTCCGACGGAAGGTTCGGCGCGATATCGCCCAACGAATAGACAGTCATCCGTACACCCCGTGTTCTTCCAAGGCTGCGACCTTTAATCGCTCATAAACCATAAAAGCCCCTATTGTAGATCCGGTGATTCGGGGTGGAACATCCTTCCATCGGGGGACTTTCCTACCGTATCCGCCGCGGTCCATACCGTCCGCGGCCTCCTGACGACGGAGAAACAGGTCTTGCGTTCGGCGTTCCGGCGTACAGCACCGCCTTCCTGGGGCTCCACCGAGCCGCCTGGCCGCGCCTGCGGCTCCGTCTTCTGCTCCTCTCATCGACCCAAGGACGACGCCTTACGGCCTCGTCCTTTTTTTTATGCCTGAATGGAGGCTTTGATGACCAAGCGAGCCCTGAAGCGGATGGTGCGCGAAGGCGCTGACGGCCGCTACGACGACGACGCCAAGGTGCGTCGCCTGCCGGTGGAGCATCGCGGCGGCTGGTCGCCGCTGGGTGAAGCGGACAACGCGCCCCGGGATCAGAGCTACATCAAGACGATAAAACCGAAATCGCCAGGCCAGGCGCAACTGCTGGAAGCGATGGACAGCAAGAACCTAGTCATGGCGCTGGGTCCGGCCGGCACCGGCAAGACCTACCTGGCCATCGCCAAGGCCGTCGAGGCGCTGGAGGCCGGCCGGGTCAACCGCATCGTCCTGTCGCGCCCCGCCGTCGAGGCCGGGGAGTCGATCGGCTACCTGCCGGGCGACATGGAAGACAAGCTGGCCCCCTACCTGCGGCCGCTCTACGACGCCCTGACCGACCGCCTGTCGGTCAAGCGCATGCGGGCCCTGATGGCCGAGGGGGCGATCGAGATCGCGCCGGTCGGCTTCATGCGCGGCCGCACGCTGAACAACGCCTTCGTGGTGATCGACGAGGCCCAGAACTGCACCTACATGCAGCTGAAGATGCTGCTGACGCGCCTGGGCTGGCATTCGACCATGGTGGTCACGGGCGACCCGAACCAGTCGGACCTGCTGCCGGGCATCTCGGGCCTGGGCGACGTGGCCGATCGCTTCGAGCAGATGTCGAACATCGCCGTGGTCCGCCTGGCCGACCAGGACATCGTCCGCCATCCGTTGGTGGCCGAGATGCTGGGCGTTCTGTGACCCTCATTCTGTAATTTCATAACAGTTCATGCCCTTCCGGGCTTGAGTATGGGGCGGTCGGACGGCAAGGTCCGGCCGCCTTAACTTTTTGCGGAACCCGCATGTCCGATATCACCGCCGCCCCGCGCTCGGAGTTCACGCTCCGCGGCGTGATCCTGGGCATACTCATCACCGTCGTCTTCACGGCCGCCCAGGTCTATCTGGGGCTGAAGGTCGGCCTGACCTTCGCCACCTCGATCCCGGCCGCGGTGATCTCGATGGCGCTGCTGCGCTTCTTCCAGACCTCGACGATCCAGGAAAACAACATCGTCCAGACGATCGCCTCGGCCGCGGGCACGCTGTCGTCGGTGATCTTCGTGCTGCCGGGCCTGCTGATGATCGGCTGGTGGTCGAACATCCCGTTCCTGGCCACCTTCGGCATCTGCGCCGTCGGCGGCATCCTGGGCGTGATGTACACCATCCCCCTTCGCCGGGCCCTGGTGACCAACTCGCCCCTGCCCTACCCCGAAGGCGTCGCCGCCGCCGAGGTGCTGAAGGTGGGCTCGGGCTCGCGCGAAGGCGCGGCCGAGGGCAAGGCGGGCCTGTGGGCCGTGATCGCCGGCACCCTCAGCTCGGCGGCCTTCGCCGCCCTGGGCGCGGCCAAGATCTTCGCCGCCGAGGTCGCCGCCTTCGTCAAGGTGGGCAAGGGCGCGACCGGCATCGGCGCGTCCAGCTCGCTGGCCCTGATGGGCGCGGGCCACCTGATGGGCATCACCGTCGGCATCGCCATGTTCACCGGCCTGTTCATCGCCTGGGCGGTGCTGGTGCCGATCCTGACCGGCGTGTTCCCAGCCGAAGCCGGCGCCAGCGTCGCCGACCACGCCCTGACCGTCTGGGCCACCAAGGTGCGCTTCCTGGGCGCCGGCGTCATCGGCGCGGCCGCCATCTGGACCCTGGGCAAGCTGGTCGTTCCGATCTGGCGCGGCCTGGTCTCGGCCTTCGAGGCGGGCAAGGCCCGTCGCTCGGGCGGCGGCGACCTGCCGCGCGTCGAGCAGGACATCCCGCTGTTCGTCGTCGGCCTGGTGTCGGTGGCCCTGCTGGCTCCGGCCGGCTGGCTGCTGGCGGCCTTCGCGCTGGGCGGTCCGGCCGGCGCCCTGGCCCTGCCGCTGACCATCGCCGCCGTCGCCTACCTGGTGTTCGCCGGCCTTCTGGCCGCCGCCGTCTGCGGCTACATGGCCGGCCTGATCGGCTCGTCCAACAGCCCCGTCTCGGGCATCGCCATCCTGACGGTGCTGGGCGCCTCGCTGCTGGTCGGGGCCATCGGCCGCGGCCTGATCGGTCCGGACGCCGCCAAGGCCCTGGTCGCCTTCGCCCTCTACGTCACCGCCACCGTGCTGGCCGTGGCCGTCGTGGCCAACGACAACCTGCAGGACCTGAAGACCGGCCAGCTGGTCGACGCCACCCCGTGGAAGCAGCAGTCGGCCCTGGTGATCGGCGTGCTGTCGGGCGCCGTGGTGATCCCCTTCGTGCTGGACCTGCTGGCCAAGTCCAACGGCTTCGTCGGCGCGCCGAACCTCAACGTCGTGCCCGGCGCCGAACCGCTGGCCGCGCCGCAGGCGACGCTGATCTCGACCCTGGCCAAGGGCGTCATCGGCCATAACCTGCAGTGGGACCTCCTGGGCGTCGGCGCCCTGATCGGCCTGGCGCTGGTGGTGGTCGACATCGTGCTGCGCCGCGCCAGCAAGGACCGCTTCAGCCTGCCGCCGCTGGGCGTCGGCCTGGCCATCTACCTGCCCAGCGCCGTGACCGCCCCGGTGGTCGTCGGCGCCCTGGCCGGCTGGATCTTCGAGCGCGTGGTCTCCAGGGACCGCAAGGCCKAGGTCGCCAAGCGCCTGGGCGTGCTGATCGCCTCGGGCTTCATCGTCGGCGAGAGCCTGTTCAACGTGGCCCTGGCCCTGCTGATCGTCTCGACCAACAAGGGCGCGCCGCTGGCCATCGCCAACCCGCCGCCCGAGCACCTGGGCATGATCATCGCCATCATCGTCGCGGCGGTCGTGGTCGCCGGCCTCTACGGCTGGTGCCGGATCCAGGCGCGGAAGATGGAAGAGGCCTGATCGGTCTCTCTCCGCGGATAGACGAAGACCCCGGACGGCCAGCGCCTTCCGGGGTCTTTTCGTTTAGGGGCCATGCTAGCAGGCTCCGCTCATTCTTCACCGAGCTTCCCCGCGCAGGCGGGGATCCAAGCTGTCTTTCAGGAAGAGGCGCGCCCATGGATCATCCGCCTGCCCTGCTTGGATCCCCGCCTGCACGGGGATGCTCGGATTAGGGGTGCGGAAATATGGACCGCCTACGCCGCCGCCAGCACCGTGAACCACACGTCGGCCCGCCGTGCGAACCCCAGGGCCTGGTACAGCGCGTTGGCCCCGGCGTTGTAGGCGTAGCTGTGCAGGAACGGCGTCTCGCCCCGCGCCAGGATCGCGCCCGCCACGTGGGCCATCAGGCCGGCGGCGTAGCCCTTGCCGCGAAAGTCGGGCCCGGTGCAGACGCCGCTGACCTCGGTGAAACCGTCGGGCCGCATCCGCTCGCCGGCCATGGCCGCCAGTTCGCCGCCGACCTTCACGCCGACGAAGTCGCCCAGTTCGTGGGTGCGCGAGAAGAACGGGCCGGGCTTGGTCAGCGTGGCCAGGGCCAGCATGTCGGCCGCGTCGGCGTCGCCCAGCGAAATGATCTCGAAGTCGAGCGGCTTCAGCGGCGTGATCGCCCGCGCCGTCATCTGCCAGCACAGGGCGCTGGAGGCTGCGTCGGCGCCGGGAACCGGCGGCGGCGGGGAAAGCTCCACGAGGCCCGAGGGTCCATGCTCGCGCACCAGTTCGCCCAGGGCCGCCAGGCTCTCGGCCGTCTCGTCGGCCAGCGCGGCGAACAGGCCGAAGTCCGGATCCATCCGCAGCGCCCCGCCGCGCGGGATCGCCAGATGCGCCTGCCGGCCGGTCAGGCTGGACCAGACGGGACGATCGAGAGGATGGGCGGACATGGCGGCTCCCTGCAACGCGACGCGAGCTTCACAGAGGTTTCGCCGCCGACGACAGCGATCTAGGATTGCATCGCCCCCACCGCCACCCGAAAGGCGCCGATGAAGTCCGCAGCCGCGATCGCGAGCCTCGCCCTGGCCCTAATGGTCGCCGGCCCTGGCGGCGCCGCGCCGCCGCCGCCCGTTCCCACCCCGCCGGAACTGGAAAAGCCGATCGACGGCTACGACCTGCGCACGCCTTACCAGCTGTGGTGGTACTGGATCGAGCACAGCAAGGGTCCGATCATCGAGGCGGTGATCGACACGCCCGCCACGCCTCCGCCGGGCGAAAGGGCGTTCGGACAGCGGCAGCTATATTTCAAGGGCTTTGGGGAGATGGGCCTGTTCGCCGGCGGCGACGCCCAGCTCTTTTGCAGGCCCGCTCAGCCCTACGGCTTCGACAAGGACAGCTGCCACATCGTGCTGCGCAAGGTCAGCATCCCGGTCGAGGTCGGCGGCCACAGCAAGCCGACCTCGCTGTCACGCTGGATGCGCGAGAACTTCGACGGCCCCGCCCTCGCCCGGCATCTGAAGGCCGAAGGCGTCTCGCCGCAGACCGACTGGTGGTTCGCCGACCGCGCCAGGATCTTCGCCGCCTCGGCCTCGCCGGCCGCCGCCCTGAAAGCCGAACTTCGGATCGAGCGTGTCGATTCCCGCGACTGCCCCGCCATGGCCAAGGCCTTCGCGGCGCTCGACGCGGCGAGCCTTGATCTGCGGCTGGACCTTTTCGGCGTCGGCAAGGACGCCGTTCTAAGAGCGCCCATGCCGCACTCCAGCCAATGGGTCTACACCCTGGGCCTGATGCGCGAGGACGGCGCCGTGACCCTGGAGACCACGAGCAAGGCGGTCGAGGCCCACGTCGTTCCGATACTCAAGGCCGCCGACGCCTGCCTGGCCTCGGCGCCCAAGCCTCAGCAATAGGCCGCGATCAGGGCCTTCACCGCACCCACCACCGCCAGGGCCGGCTTGTCGTCGTCGTCGAACATCTGGCTGGAGGTGAAGACGCCTTCGATCAGCAGCATCATCGCATCGCCCAGGGCCTTGGGGTCGGACGCGCCCATATGGGCGGCCTTTTCACGCAGGCGGTCACGCAGGTCCTGCTTGTGCGCCTGCGACACGGCGCGGCCGGCATGGGCGCGGTCGGGATACTCGACCACCGCGTTGCTGAGCGCGCAGCCGCGATAATCGGCGCCGCCCGAACGCGCGGCCAGGCCTTCGAAATAGGCGATCATCTGCGCCTTCGGGTCGTCGGGAAACGCATCCTCGGCCGACTTGAAGCGATCCCAGAAACCGTCCTCCACCTCGCGCAGCACCGCGGCGACCAGGTCGTCCTTGGACTTGAAGCTGCGATAGAGGCTGGGCTTGGTCACGCCGGCCCTGCTGACGATCTCGTCCACCCCGACGGCGCGGATGCCCTCGCGATAGAAGAGGTCGCGGGCCGTCTCGAAGATCTTCTCGGCCGCCCGCGCGCCGGGCGCGTACGGCTGCAGGTGGAGGGGGGTGTCGGCGTCGTTTTTCGTCATAGCTCAGAAGGCCTCTTGACGATGTTACTAACCGGTACGTACAACGCCATCAAGACCCGTACCGATCGGTTACATTTTCCACGAGGAAGCCCGCATGGCGACGATCCGACGCCCCTTCGGCCGCAACTACGCCTTCGTGGTGGCGGGCGTGACCTTCCTGGCCCTGCTGGCCGCGGCCGGCCTGCGGGCCGCGCCGGGCGCGCTGATCCTGCCGCTGGAAAAGAGCTTCGGCTGGGATCGCGGCTCGATCTCGCTGGCCGCGGCCATCGGCATCTTCCTCTACGGCCTGACCGGCCCCTTCGCGGCCGCGCTGATGCAGTCGTTCGGCGTGCGCAAGACCGTCAGCCTGGCCCTGGTGCTGATGGCGATCTCCACCGGCCTTTCGGCCTTCATGACGCAGAGCTGGCACTACGTGGCCACCTGGGGCGTACTGGCGGGCTTTGGCAGCGGCGCGGTGGCCATGGTGCTGGGCGCGACGATCGTCAATCGCTGGTTCGTCGAGCGGCGCGGCCTGATGCTGGGCCTGCTGACCGCCGCCACGGCGACCGGCTCGCTGATCTTCCTGCCGGCCATGGCCTTCATCGCCGAACACGGCGGCTGGCGCCCCGTGGTGCTGACCGTGGCCGCCGTCGCCGCCCTCATGGCCCCCATCGCCTGGCTGCTGATCCCCGAGCGCCCCTCCGACATCGGCCACAAGCCGTTCGGCGCGGGCGAGGACTGGGTGGAGCCGCCGCGCGGCTCGGCTTCCAACGCCCTGGCCGGCGCCTTCGGGGCCCTTGCCCGCGCATCCAAGACCCGCACCTTCTGGCTGCTGTTCCTGGGCTTCTTCATCTGCGGCCTGACCACCAACGGCCTGATCGGCGTGCACATGATCGCCTTCTGCGGCGACCGCGGCATGCCCGAGGTGCGCGCCGCCGGCCTGCTGGCGCTGATGGGCCTGTTCGACCTCTTCGGCACCACCGCTTCGGGGTGGCTGACCGACCGCTACGACCCGCGCAAGCTGCTCTTCGTCTACTACGCCCTGCGCGGCCTCTCGCTGATCTACCTGCCCTATTCGGACTTCTCGATCGTCAGCCTGTCGGTGTTCGCGGTGTTCTACGGCCTGGACTGGATCGCCACCGTGCCGCCGACCGCGCGCCTGGCCACCCAGGCCTTCGGCGACCGAGACGGCCCGATCGTGTTCGGCTGGATCGCCGCCGGCCACCAGCTGGGCGCGGCGACGGCGGCCGTGGGCGCGGGCATGATCCGCGCGGCCCAGGGCCAGTACGTCCAGGCCTTCGTGCTGGCGGGCGTGGCCGGCCTGATCGCGGCGGGCGCCTCGCTGCTGATCCGCCGCGAGGTGAAGGCGGCGGCGGTCTAGGCGCTCCAGGGATCGAGCACGGCGCCGCCCCAGGCCTCGAAATCGCGGACGTTTCGGGTGACCAGCGTCAGGCCGTGCACCTCGGCGGTGGCGGCCAGGAACGAGTCGATGATGGGAATAGTCCGCCGAGCGTTCTCGGCGGCACGGCGTATGCGGGCCTGCGCCTTGGCGACTTCCGCGTCCACCGGCAGGACGCGACCGGCCAAGTCGACGATCAACTGGTCCCGCCAGACCCTGATACGTTCCGCTT
The DNA here is from genome assembly GCF_056395525.1 of Caulobacter sp. 10L414. NCBI lineage: Bacteria > Pseudomonadati > Pseudomonadota > Alphaproteobacteria > Caulobacterales > Caulobacteraceae > Caulobacter > Caulobacter sp. 10L414. The sequence continues at coordinate 68,447 of NZ_JBFTJR010000024.1, read as the reverse complement.
TGCGGCTGGGCGCCACTCTTTCCAAGCCATAACTGATCTCGGCGATGGTGAGCGAGCTGACGAACACCTGATCCGGCGGGCAAGCTCGAATCCAAGCGAGCACGGCGGTGTCTCCGCGATCCTTGAAGGGCTCACAGACCGTATTGGTGTCGAGCAGAAACATCAGAGCTCGATGATCCGTCCGGGGTCCTTGTCGCGGGCGAAAAGTTCGTCGGTTTCCTCGTTGGTCAGAAGACCACGAATGCTGGGATCCAACAGTACGTCGATGACGGATCTCGACGCGCCCGGCGCGGCGGCTCGCAGCCGCTCGTACTCTTCGGCCGACAGCACGACGGCGGCGTCCTGGCCGTCCCGAGTCAGGTGCTGGGGCCCCTGCGTGCGGGCGCGCTCGACCACCTCGCCGAACTTGGCCTCGGCTTCTGCCAGGCTCCAGGTCCCGTCAGGCATGACGCCCTCACCAAAGAAAACGACCACCCGGGCAGGATAGCCAGGGTGGTCGTTTTTTCAAAGCCGAAGGCGCTTAGAGGCTTAGTCGAGGTCTTCGGCCAGGATGGCCATCTCGAACATGTACGAGCCGTCCTCGTCCTCGTCCTGGAAGACGACGCCGATGAATTCGCCCTTCACCTCGACCTCGGCCGAGTCCTTCTGCTTGGGACGGGCCTTCACGGCGATGTGCGGGTTGCCGAAGGTGCGCTTCAGGTGGGCTTCGAGCTTGGCGATGGCGGCGGCGTCCACGGGGGGCTCCTGATCTCGTTGTTGGTCTTTCGCCCCCGTGGGGCGGAATGGCGGGAAACTAGAGGTCCACGGCGCAAAGTGTAAGGCCTTTTGCGCGGGCGCCCGCTCAGGTCTGTTGAGAAAACCGCGGCGGCGAGGCGGCCCTGCCCTGCTCGACCAGCCAGTCGCGGAACCGCCGCGCCCCGCGCGAGGCTCCCGCCTTGGGGGTCAGCGCGCATAGCAGGGTGGGCTGCGGGACCATGCCGAGCGGCGCCACCAGCCGTCCGGCCGCAAGGTCGCGCTCGACGAAGGCGTGCGGGACCATGGCCACGCCCAGCCCCGCCGCCGCGGCCTCGATCATGTAGAAATAGTGGTCGAACTCGCGCACCACCCCGGCCGGCGGCAGGGCGACGCCCGCCCCGTTCGCCCACTGGTTCCAGCCGTGCAGGAAGGTCCTGGTGTGCAGACGCGGCAGGGTCAGCAGGCCCTGGACGCTGGAGGCCCTGGCCGCCAGGTCCGGCGCGACGACCGGACCGACATGGGTGTCGAGGAAGGCCGTCGCCTCGCCGTCCGGCGAGGCTGGCCCGTCGGGATCGCGCATGCGGATGGCCAGATCGATCCCGTCGGCGCGGAAGTCGAACGGCCCGTTGGATTCGGCCACCCGCACCGGCGTGTCGGGAAAGCGCTCGAGGAAGTCGGGCAGGCGCGGGATCAGCCACTTCATGGCGAAGGTCGGCAGGCACGACACCACCGTCGGGCGCGGCTCGTCCTCGGGCGGCCGCGGCACGGCCTCGTCCAGGATGTCGAAGGCCCGCGTCAGGCCCTGGGCCAGCCTCAGCCCGGCTTCGGTCATGGTCAGGCGGTTGCGCGGCCCTTCGGTCAGGGCCACGCCCAAGTGATCTTCCAGCTGCCGGATCTGGCGGCTGACCGCGCCATGGGTGACGCACAGCTCGTCGGCGGCCAGGGTCATGCGGCCACGGCGGCCGAAGGCCTCGAAGGCGCGCAGGGCGTTCAGCGGCGGCAGCGGACGTCGGGCCATGTGATGAAACCTCACAGACCTCGACCGATAAGTCGTTAGCCGCGCGACCGCAACCGCCGGATAAGCGAACGCATGGACAGAACGCGGAAGATCACGCCGGCCCAGTGGGCGGCGATCGCGGCCCTGTGGGCGCTGGCGATCTACGGGATGACGGCCAAGCCGGCCGAGAGGCCCGAGCAGGCTCGGCTGACCGGACGTGCGTCCTTCGAGGCCCGCTGCGCGGGCGCCTCAGGATGAGGACGTCCCTGCACTGATCACCTCATCCTGAGGTGCGAGCCGAAGGCGAGCCTCGAAGGACGCAACGCACTCAGATCACGTAGTCGTACACCACGTCGGCCAGGGTGTGGTCCATGGTCCGGGCCGGCTCTTCGCAGGTGGGGCAGTTGACGATGCGGGCGGGCACGCCGGCGGCCGTGCAGTGCGGCGGGATGGGCTTGAGCACCACCGAGCCGGAGGCCACCTTGGCGTAGTCGCCGATCTGGATGTTGCCCAGCACCTTGGCGCCCGCGCCCAGCAGCACGCCCTTGCCAATCTTCGGGTGGCGGTCGCCGCGCTCGGCGCCGGTGCCGCCCAGGGTCACGCCGTGCAGCATCGAGACGTCGTCGCCGACCACCGCCGTCTCGCCGATGACGATGCCGGTGCCGTGGTCGATGAACACGCCCGCGCCCACGCGCGAGGCGGGGTGGATGTCGACCTGGAAGACCTCGCTGGCCCGGCTCTGCAGGTAGAAGGCCAGGGTCTCGCGATTGTTCTCCCACAGCCAGTGCGACACGCGGTGGGTCTGCAGGGCCAGGAAGCCCTTGAAGAACAGGAACGGCTGGACATAGCCCTTGGTGGCCGGGTCGCGCTCGAACACCGCGCGCAGGTCGGCCTCGGCGGCGGCCACCAGGGCCGGGTCGCGCTCGAAGGCCTCGGCGGCGAATTCGCGGGCGGTCATCGCCCGCATCTCCTGGTCGCCCAGCTTGCGGGCTAGTTGGAAGGTCAGGGCGTCAGCGAGGTTGTCGTGGCTGAGGATCACGGCGTTGAGCAGCGAGGCCAGGGCCGGCTCGGCCTTGGCGGCGTGTTCGGCCTGGTTGCGCAGCGCGGCCCAGACGGGCGGCGCGGCCTTATCGGTCACGACTTCCAGAGGCTTGGCCACGGGGCTCTCCCTTCCCAGCGGAGACTAGAGCATATTTATTCAAAACGCTCCAGCCGAACAGGCGACGCAGACTTAGCGGCGCAGACGAGCGCGGCCAGATCGGCCGGCAGCTCGCCCACGGACGCCATATGGTGCACCCGGAGCAGTAACGCCACCGTCAACGAGTCCGGCATCTTTCCCGTGACCGCCGCGTGGAGAGCCTCGCCGAACGGCACGCGCGCCACGGCCAGGTCCTCGGTGTCGTCGGGCTCGGCCCTGGTCGGCGAAAGATCGAGCGCCAGAAAGCCGTAGGCGATCTCGTCGCTGATCGAGTTGGAGAGCTCCATGGTCAGGATCGGCCGCCAGTCGGCGGCGGCCAGGCCGACCTCCTCGGCCAGTTCCCGCTTGGCCCCGTCCAGCGGATCCTCGCCCATGGGCGCGCCGCCCTCGGGGATCTCCCAGCTGTAGTTGCCGCGCGGAAAGCGAGCCTGGCCGACCAGGGTCACCGTGCCGTCGGCATGCAGCGGCACGACGCCGATCGCCTGGTTCTTGAAGCGGACCTTGCCGTACAGGGCCGGACGGCCGGTCGGGGCGACCGCCTGATACTCGGTCACCTCGATCCAGGGATTGTCGTAGACGACCTTGGCGCTGGTGACGCCCCAGGCCTCGCCGTGTGGTTTCAGCCAGGCGAATTTCTCGGACATGCGAACGGCTCGCGACTTGTGCCGGCCGTGGCTCGGCCATAGGTGACGTGCCTGTAGCGCGCTTTCAGGAGATCGTCTTGGCCGGTTCCATTCCCCCCGCCCCCGAATTCGGCGAACCGATCGCGATCGAGGCGGCGCCCGAGGTTCTCGCCTTCCTGGCGCGCCGCCGCTCTGCCTCGGCGATGGCCCTGGTCGCGCCGGGCCCCAGCGAGGACGAGCTTTCCGACCTGCTGCGCCTGGCCGCGCGCGTGCCCGACCACGGCAAACTCTTTCCCTGGCGGTTCGTGATCCTGCGCGGCGAGGCCAAGGCCGCCTTCGCGGCCAGGATCGCGCCGCTGGCCGCCGACCAGGCCAACCCGACCAAGGCCACGGCCGCCATGCGCAAGCTGACGACCCCGCCGCTGGCGATCGCGGTGATCTCGCGCCCCGCGCCGCACGAGGTGCCCGAATGGGAGCAGGTGCTCAGCGCCGGCGCGGTCTGCACCCAACTGCTGCTGGCCGCCTCGGCCATGGGCTACGGCGCCAACTGGATCACCGACTGGTACAGCTTCGACCAGCAGGCCCTCAACATCCTCGGCGCCGGCGCCGACGAGAAGGTCGCCGGCTTCCTCTACATCGGCACCTCGGCCGAACAGCCGCAGGAACGCGTGCGGCCGGATATCGCGGCGATCACCAGCGAGTGGAGCGCGTAACCCCTTCTCCCCTTGCGGGAGAAGGTGTCAGCGCAGCTGACGGATGAGGGGTCGCACCCACGAACAACGCCGCGGCAGCTGATCGGCTGCCGCGGCGTCTTGCTTTTGAGAGACCCCTCACCCGACCTCCCTTCGGGAGGCCACCCTCTCCCGCAGGGGGAGAGGGATCGGAGGTCTTGGGCGGTCACCCCCGGCCGCGATACGGGGCCACGCCCTGGTCGGGCACCCACAGGCCTTCCGGCGCCGGGCCGGTCTGCCAGAACACGTCGATCGGGATGCCGCCGCGCGGGTACCAGTAGCCGCCGATGCGCAGCCAGCGGGGCTTGGCGACCTCGACGATCTTGCGGGCCACCTTGACCGTGCAGTCCTCGTGGAACGAGCCGTGATTGCGGAAGCTGGTCAGGTAGAGCTTCAGCGACTTGCTCTCGATCAGCCAGTCGCCCGGCGCGTAGTCGATGACGAGGTGGGCGAAGTCGGGCTGGCCCGTCACCGGGCACAGCGAGGTGAATTCGGGCGCCACGAAGCGCGCCAGGTACAGCACGTCGCTCTGCGGGTTCGGCACGGCCTCGAGGACGGCGGCTTCCGGGCTTTCGGGAGCGGCGACGGTCTGGCCCAGCTGGGTCACGGAAAGTTCGGTCATGGCGGCGATTTAGGCCTCCGCCCGCGGCGAGACAAGCGCCGGCGCCCCCGCTACGGTGTCGCAAACAATCGTTTGGGAGAGACGCCATGACGGACTTCGACGGCTTCACGGTGGTGGTGACGGGCGCCTCGACGGGCCTGGGCCGGGCGATCGCGGTCGAGACGGCCCGCCGGGGCGCGGGCCTGGTGGTCGTCAATTTCGCCCGCAGCGCGCAGGAAGCCGAAGAGACCGCCCGCCAGGTCGAGGCGCTGGGCGCCAAGGCCGTCCTGGCTCAGGGCGACGTCGCCGACGACGCCGACTGCCGCCGGATCGTCGAGGCCGCGGCGCCGTCGGGCCGCATCGACGCCCTGTTCAACAACGCCGGCATGACCAAGTTCGCCCCGCAGCACGGCGACCTCGATGCGGTGAGCGCCGAGGACTTCCTCAAGCTCTATTCGGTCAATGTGGTCGGCGCCTTCCAGATGGTCCGCGCCGCCCGCAGCCTGCTGGAGGCCGCGCCCCGTCCGGGCGCCGTGGTCAACACCAGCTCGATCGCCGGGGTGATGGGCAACGGCTCGTCGGTGCCCTACGCCGCCTCGAAGGGCGCGATGACCACCATGACCCTGTCGCTGGCCCGCGCCCTGGCCCCGAAGATCCGGGTCAACGCCATCTGCCCCGGCTTCATCGACACCCCGTGGTTCGGCAAGGCCATGGACGAGGACCGGGTGGCGCGCCTCCGGGCCGGAGCGGCGGCGGCCACGCCGCTGCAGGTGGCCTCCACCGCCGAGGACGTCGCCGGCGCCGCCGTGTTCCTGGCCTCGCCCGCCGCCCGTCACGTCACCGGCGAGACCCTGCTGGTCGACGCCGGCCTGCATCTGGGCGCGGCGGGCCTGTCGATGCGCTGAAGTCGCACGCAAACGCAGATCGACAACTTGCGAACAACTGTGGCCAACCTGCCGCTTGCGCGGCAAATACGCCACAGTTGCTCATGTTTTGAGCGATCCATGTTCTTATTGCTGGCGCTGTGCCCCCGCTGATTGCAACTAAAGCATGGCCCGCGGTTAATCCCGGCTTGTGAAGGAACGCGCTTGCAGGCGCCGCACAAGTTGGGACCACACTCCCGGCGGGCTACACAAAAAAGGGGATAACACGGATGAAGATCTTCAAGCTCGCGCTGGCCGCCGCCACCGCCTCGGTCGCTCTCGGCGGCGCCGCCATGGCTGAGGAAATCAGCCTCTCGTACAACGTCGGCATCGCCAGCGACTACGTGTTCCGCGGCGTCAGCCAGACCCAGGAAGATCCGCAGGTGTTCGGCGGCGTCGACCTCGGCTACGGCGTCGGCTACGCCGGCGTGTGGGCTTCGAACGTCGACTTCGGCACCGACGACCCGACCGTGGAAGTCGACTTCTACGCCGGCATCAAGCCGACCGTCGGCGACGTGTCGATGGACTTCGGCGTGCTCTACTACGGCTACTCGAAGGACAAGGGCCTGAACCCGGGCAAGTACAGCTACACCGAGCTGAAGGCCGCCGTGTCGAAGCCGATCGCCAAGGCCACCATCGGCGGCGCCGTGTACTTCTCGCCGGAATGGCCGGGCGACCTGGGCAGCGCCACCTACGTGGAAGTGAACGGCTCGTACCCGCTGACCGACAAGTTCTCGCTGAGCGGCGCCCTGGGCAAGCAGGCGATCGAAGACTCGGCCAACTACACCACCTGGAACCTGGGCGTCGCCTACGCCCTGAACGACAAGCTGTCGCTCGACCTGCGCTACTGGGACACCGACGCCCACGAGTGGGGCAACATCTACGACTCGCGCGTCGCGGTGTCGCTGAAGGCCTCGTTCTAAGCTACGGCTTTCGGAACGACGAACGAGCCGCCCGGGTCATCCCGGGCGGCTTTTTCGTGCGCTCAGCCGACGCCCCAGGCCGCCGAGACCTCGCTCGACCCCAGCACCAGGGCAAAGGACAGGCCAAGGCTCTTCAGCGCGCCCTCGTGCAGGTCGGCCTCGTAGGCCGCGCAGGCGTCGTTGACCACGAACACGTGGTAGTCGCGGTGGAAGGCGTCGCGCACCGTGCTGTCGACGCAGCACTCGGTGGTCAGGCCGCACACGACCAGCGTATCGACGCCCCGCGCCCGCAGCCGCGCGTCGAGGTCGGTGCCGACGAAACCGCTGTAGCGCGGCTTCCACACCACCAGTTCGCCCGGCTCTGGCGTGGGGCCGTAGAACTGCGCGCCGGGCGTGCCCTTGCGGCAGATCACCCGTTCGATCTCCGGGTCGCCGCCGCGCCGGCGCATGCGCTCCAGCATCACCGGCGAGTCGCTGCCCGGCGTCGTCTCCAGGCCGACGAACACCACCGGCGCCCCGGCCTCCCGCGCCGCATCGGCCAGCCAGGTCGCCGTCTCCACGGCCTTGGCCGTCGACGCCAGGTCGACCCCGAACCGGCCGATGACGCCGTCGGGCGCGGCGAAGTCCACCTGCATGTCGACGATCACCAGCGCCGTTCGCGACGGCGCGATCCAGGCGGCCAGGCCGCGCGCTTCGTCGGTCGGCAGGGCGTTCACGGATAGGCCTCGCGCAGGCCCGGCAGGATCTCGGCCCCGAACATCGCCAGGCCCGCCTCGTAGTCGGGGAAGATCAGCATCAGCCCGTCCAGTTCGCAGGTTTCCACCAGGTCGCCGATCCGCGCGCCGCAGGTCGCCGGCGCGCCGATCACGGTGCGGGTCATGAACGCCCCCTGCCGCGCGGCCGTCTCGGCCAGGCGCTCGGGCGGCACGCCCCAGTTGGACAACATGGTGGTGACCGCGCCCATGTCCACCCCGTCGCGATAGCGATCCGCCAGGGCCTGGGCCTGCGCGTCGGTGTCCGCGTGCACGACCGTGCACATGGCGTAGGTCCGGATGGTCTTGCCCAGGTCGGCGGCCCGCGTCCTCGCGCGGCGGCTGGCGTCGCGCAGGGCCGCCTCGTCCTCGCCGCCGATGAAGCAGGCGTCGGCCTCGGCCACGGCGAAGGAAAAGCCCCGCTCCGAAACGCCCGCGCAGATCAACTCCGGACGGGGCTTGCTGAGCGGCTTGGGCTTGGACTGGCAGTCGGTCAGCGTGAAGAAGCGACCCTGGTGGCTGACGCTGTCCTCGGTCCACAGGCGCTTGACCAGCCGCGTCCACTCCTCGGCCAGGGCGTAGCGGTCGTCGTGGGACAGCGCGTCGTCCCAGGCGCTCATCTGGGCGAACTCGTCGCGATAGGCTCCGGCGACGATGTTGAGGCCGGCGCGGCCGCCGCTGATGTGATCGAGCGTAGCGATCATCTTGGCCGCCACGGCCGGGTTTTGCAGCAGCGGATGCAGGGTGGCCCAGATCTTCACCTGCGACGTCGCCTCGGCGATCGCGGCCATCAGCGTCACCGATTCCAACGCCGCGCCCCAGTGGTCAGTCTCGCCGCCGAAGCCGCGGAACTTGGCCATCGACATCACGAAGTCCAGGCCGATCTGGTCGGCCAGCACGGCGGCGGCGCGGTTCTGCGGATAGAGGCCGTCGAGGGGCGGCGTGGTGCTGGAGACGATCCAGCCGCCGTTGGCCACGGGCAGGAAGACGCCGAATTCCTTGCGCCCGCCGTCTTGCCCCATCGTCGCCTCCCGCCGCGCTCGCCCTGCCGGCGAGTCGGGGCGACCATAGACCAAAAGGACGATGGCGCGAGAGCCTGGGACGAGCCTCAGGGCGTGGTCGCGGCCTCGGGCTCGGCTTCGACGACCGCGGCACGGGGCTTGGGCGGCCGCATCATCAGGACGGCCAGGAACACCACCGCCGTCAGGGCCGCGAACAGCTGGAAGGTCGGGGTGAAGCTGCCCAGGCGGTCGCGCATGAAGCCGCCGACGAACGGGCCGGCCGCCGACACCGCGCCCACCAGACAGACCAGCGAGAACAGCTCGACGTTGTTGCGGCGGCCGAAATAGTTGAGCAGCAGCAGGCTGACCGCCAGCACCGTCAGGCCAAACCCCAGGCCCACCCCCACGGCGTACAGCGCCTGCAGCGGCAGGGTGGTGGCGTGGGCCAGGGCCAGCAGGCCCGCGACCAGCAGCCCCTGGGCCAGCACCAGCAGCCAGCGCGGATCGATGCGGTCGCCCACCGCTCCGCCGGCCATCCGCGCGACGACCTGCATCAGGCCCTCGGCGCTGAGCGCCCCGGCCGCGACGACGCCGGCCACGCCCAACTGCGTCAGGTGCGCCTGGGTCAGGCTGGCGGCGGTGACACCGGCCAGCAGGTGGCTGAAATAGGCCGCCACCAGGATGGCGAACTGCGGGGTGCGCACGGCGTCGCGGACACTCCAGTCATGGTCGGTGCGATAGACGCGCGGGTGGGCCGGGGCGGCCTTGGCCTCGGCGGCGGTCAGGCGGTCCATGGCCCGGCCGGCCTCTTCCAGCCACTTCGGACCGCCGACCACGGCGGCGCACAGAAGGCCCAAGAAGCCGATGACCACCGCCTGCAGCGCCCAGTACATCCGCCACTGGCCGTCGAAGACGCCCTGGCTGGCCAGCACCAGCAGCGGCCCGGCGACGCCGCCCAGGGCGCCGCAGGTGAAGTAGATCCCGAACGGCAGGGCCCGCTGGCGGAAGATCGCCGACAGCACATGGGTGCCCGGGATCAGGGCCGCGGCCTGGAAGCCGACGCCCAGCAGCGCCGTGGCCAGGAAATAGGCCGGCAGGCCCTGCACCTTGGCCAGCAAGGCCAGGCCGGCGGCCATCACCGCCGCGCCCGCCACCAGCGTCGCGCGTACGCCCCAGCGGCGGATCAGCATCGTCGGCAGCCAGGACGAGGCGCCGGTGGCCACGCCCATGACGGTGAAGCCGAGGAAGGCGTTCTGCCAGCTCCAGCCCAGTTCCGGGACCATGGCCGGGATCATCACGCCCAGCGACGAATAGGTCGCCGCCGTGATCAGGAACAGCAGCAGGGAAAAGGCGCCCAGCAGCAGCCAGGGGCGGTGCTGGATCTGGTGGTTGGTCATCAGAAGCGCCTTGCGAGGGTGATCCGCCACTCGCGCCCCTTGCCCGGAAGGGCGGCGAGATTGGCGTAGGTGTCGGCGACGGGCGTGAAATAGAGCTCGTCGAGCAGGTTATCGACGTTGAGCGTGGCCGTGTAGGGGCCGTACTCATAGGCCAGCGAACCATTGACCACCGCATAGGCCGGATAGACCACCGCGCCCGGAACCGTGCCCGAGGTCTTGGTCACATGGGTCACGCCCAGGGTTCCATAAAGCTTGCCCCAGTCGTGCTGGTCCGAGGCGTAGGCGCCGTACAGGCTGACCACCGATTTCGGGATCAGGGTGTAGTCGTAGTCGCCCGGCCGGACGCTGGCGAAGCTCCACACCACGTACGAGCCGCCATAGCCCTGCGCGCCGGACACGCCGGCCGTATAGGTCGGCACGTACTGGAACGAGGTGTCGGGGCCCTTCACCGTCGTGTGCTGGGTGTTGCCCGAGAAGGTGAAGCTGAAGTGCTGCGAGGCCAGCCAGCGCACTTCCAGCTCGACGCCCTTGGATCGCGTGCCGGCCGGATCGCCGTTGATGCCCATCAGCTGGGTGCGGTTCTGGCGATAGCCGGCCAGCGAGCCGATCAGCGCCCCCTTCAGCCACTGGAACTTCACGCCGGCCTCGGCGAGGTCGCTGTCCGACAGCCAGGCGTCGCCCGCGTCGGCCACCAGGCTCGGATTGACGTCGCCGGCCTGGCTCATCTCCAGGGCGCTGGCCTTAGCGTAGGAGACATAGGGCATCAGGCCGAAGGGCGCCTTGTAGGTGATGCTGGCGGTGTAGGTCCCCTTGCCCTTGGCGTCGCTCTGCACGCCGGGCGTGGTAAAGCTGAGCGAGCCGGTGTCTTCGGAGGTTACGTCGTAGTCGTCGTAGCGGCCGCCCAGCATCAGGTTCAGGCGCTCGCCCACCTTGATGTCGGTGGTGAAGAAGATCCCGGCCTGCGTCCACGTGGTGTGGTTGTCGTTCTCCCCGGTCATCGACGGATCGGTGAACGGGCTGCCGATCAGGTCGGTGGCGGTCTGGCCCACCGACAGGTCGCGCCGGTCCAGCGCGATCAGGCCGCTGTTGTAGCTCTCGCGCCGACGGCCCTTGAACGAACGGTACGAGGCGCCGACGAACGAGCGGGCCGTCACGGCGTCGTCGAGGAAGCGATTGGCGAACTCGTAGGTCGCCCGCGCCTCCCAGACCTTGCTGTCGAAGCGCGCCGGATAGCCGTAGGAGACGAAGCGCTTGTTCTCCAGGTCGTCGTAGAACAGCTGCAGCTTCACCGCGCTGTCGGGCGACAGCTTCCGGGCGATGTCGAAATAGAGGGTGTTGGTCGCGGTCTTCGAGAAGTCTGCGCCCGAGATGTAGACGGTGCGCGGCGACAGCTTGGTCGCGCCGACGCCGACGTCCAGGGTGTGGGCGGCGTCGCTGCTCGGGAACCCGTAATAGGGCAGGTACAGCGCCCCGCCGATCTCGCCCGGCGTCAGGCGGCCGTTGCCGTCGACGTCGACAAGGCTCGTATCGCGGCCGGTGACGTAGGTTCCGTTGTCGATCAGGTCCTGGGTCAGGCGGTTCCAGCCGGCGGTCTGCACGTCGCCCTTCGAGCGATAGACCATGCCGCCCAGCGCCGTGCTCCAGCCGTTCCCCAGGTCGAAGTCGGACGAGACCTGCAGGGTCTGGCGGCGCGGATAGACGCCCTTGTAGTAGCTGTGGCTGTCTTCGATCTCGCCGTAGACATGCACGCCGCCGACCACCTCGCCAAAGTTGGCGGGCAAGCCGATCTGGGCGGTGGCGTTCTTGCGGTTGTAGCTGCCGAAGGTGGCGGTCAGCTCGCCCTCGGGCGCGGTCAGGTAGCCGCCCTCGCCCTTCCCGGACTTGGGAATGAAGTTCAGCATCCCGCCGACCTTGCCCGAGCCGTAGATCGGGGTGGGCGGTCCCCGCACGATCTGGATCTGGTCGGCCGCGCCGATCGGGGTCGAATAGGTGCCGCGGTTCTCGATGCGCTTGAAGCCGCGGAAGTAGTTCTCGGCCAGGGTGCCGCGGATGTTGAGCGCGCCGGGCACGCCGTAGAAGCTGGCGGTGTAGGTCCCCGGCGACACCGCCGTCAGGCCGTCGAGGGTCTCGATGCCATAGCGCTGCAGGGTCAGGCCCGAGACGAAGCTGGCCGAGCGCGGCGTCTCGATCAGCGGCTTGTCCAGGCCGAAGACCGTGTCGTTCGGCTGCTTTTCCAGGAGGCCCGCATTGCGGTCGCGGGCGACCACCACCACGGCGTCGACCTCGGCCAGCTGGTCATCGGCATGCGCGACTGAGGCGGCGGCGAGGCCGGCGAAGGCCCCGATGAACGAGGCGGCGGCGAGCAGGGCGAGGCGGCGGGACATGCAAGCGGGCTCCGAAGAGCGGGGCCATGACCCCGTCTCGCCGCACCAAATGGGGATGACTTGACGTTCGTCAAAATCTCTTCTGACATTTTACACCCGATTGCGAAGGCCTGTGTCGGGAAAGCCTCACAGTTGGCGGGATGTTCCGGCTCCTGCCCGTCCTTCCCCGCGAAGGCGGGGAAGGACGGAGCTGAGAAAGTCTCAGGCCGCCAGCCGCTTGGCCTTGATGCGGCGCGAGGCGGCCTGCACCCGCAGTTCGTAGTGGTCGCCCTGCGTCACGTCTTGAACGTTACGGGGGCGATGGGCCGCGACATTGACGCCGCCGGCGTGGCGCAGGCTGTCGAACAGGATCCCCGCCCCGCCCGAGGCCCGCACCGCCTCGCCCAGCACCTGGCCGGCGGCGTAGTCGTCGCTGGCGTAGACCTCCGGCCGCGACGCCTGCTGGCCGCGGATGTCGAGATAGTCGCCCTCCAGCCGCGCGGTGTAGACACGGTACTGGCGGCTGATCGTCTCGACGCCCGTCGCGACCGCCTCGCGGCGCAGGTGATGGGCCACCTCGGCCACGGCCGTCGTCAGGCGCTCGGCGGCGTACCAGGCGCCGAGATCCGGGCCGTTGAAGCGCATACCGCCGGGCGCGACGTGCAGGAACGAGGCCATGACGATGCTGGCGTTGGGCCGGCCATAGACCCGCTCGTCGGCCGGCAGGCGCGCGATGCGCTCGGCCACCAGCCGATCGTTGGTCCAGCCGGCCAGGTCCATCACCGCGTCGAGGTCGGCCGCCGTCGCCACGGTGTCGAATAGGCCGATCGGCGGAAAGCGCGAGGGGATCAGGCGCCAGGCCGGACGCGGCGCGGGCGCGTGGGGCTCGCCGCTCACGAAAAGACGATCTCGCCGTCTTCGTACGGGCGGAAGTCGCGATCGATGTCGCCCGGCGGCATGTAGAGCCCGCCCCGTGCGGCGTCGAGGAAGCGGCGCACGCTGATCAGGCCGTCCTGCGTTCCGCAGGTCAGGAGCGCCATGGGCGGGCGGCCGCCGAACAGCGGGGCGGCGTGGGGGCTGCGCAGCCAGGCGATCCCCTCGCGCTCGCTCGCATGCAACACGCCCAGGGCCTGGTGCACGCCCAGCACCGCCGAGATGCGGGTCAGCATGTCGAGGTCGAGGGTGATGTCGCGATGCTCCCGCACCGCCTTGATCCAGTTGTAGTAGGTCGAGCGCGACGGCAGGCCCAGCACCAGCAGGCGCTCGTCCTCGGTCAGGCCCCACAGGTCGGCGATCGACAGGAAGGTGCGAAGCCCCGCCCCGCTCAGCCGGCGGCGATTGGCGGCCGAGAACCGCGACAGGTCCAGCACGCCCGGACCGGCGGCGACTTCGACAGGTCTGTGCTTGGCGAGCGACATGCGGACCTCCATCCAGATCCACATATAGTCCAAATTTGGACTTTTCGAAAGAGGACGCCTGCTTGCCTTGCCGTCCCGACGCCACGGCCGGGATGACGACGCGAAGGATGAAGGCCCTTAGGGCGGATCGACATTCAATCGCTTGCCCCGATTTTCACCGAGCATCCCCGCGAAGGCGGGGACCCAAGCCGAGGTCGCCGATAGTCCACGGCCGCGCCCAAGCCTGAACGTCAGCTTGGATCCCCGCCTCCGCGGGGAAAATCGGCCTAATGGGCGTCGCGGTTGGATGAATGTCGATCCGCCCTTAAGCCTCCACAGGCGGCCGCTGCACGGCCTCGGGCGTGACGCTGAGCACGCGCATCATGGCGGCCTTGGAGGCCTCGACGTCGCCGCTGGCGATCACGTCGGCGACCTCGCGGTGCTGCTCGATGTCGGCCATCAGCTCGGCCTCGGTAGCGCCGCCGAACGAGAACACCCAGAAGCGGGCGGCCTTGTGCTGCAGCGGGATCAGGATCCGCGCCAGCGCCAGGTTGCCCGAAGCGCGCGCCACGGCGGCGTGGAAGCGCTGGTCCATGGCCACCAGGGCCGGCAGGTCGCGAGCCTTGGCGGCGGCCTCGGCGTCGTCGAACACGGCCTTGATGGCGGCGATGTCGGCCTTGGAGGCGTGGCGGGCGGCCAGGCCCGCGCAGTGCGGCTCGATCAGGGCGCGGGCCTCGTAGCCCTGGCGCAGGTCGACCAGGTCCAGCGGCGCCACCGTGGTGCCCGAACGGGCGCGGCGGATCACCAGCCCCTCCAGCGCCAGGCGCCCCAGCGCGTCGCGCACCCCGGCCAGGCCCGCGTCGTAGCGCGCCGCCAGCGACTGCTCGTCCAGGCGCGCGCCCGGCGGCAGCTCGCCCAGGATCAGGTCCAGCAGGATCTTCTCGTAGACCTTGGCCTTCTGCAGGTCGGGCGACCAGTCTTCCAGGCCCGACGAGGAGCAGACGTCCAGCACCAGCATGCGCGAGCGCGCGCCGCCGCCAGCGACGTTGTAGGGGGCGTCGTCAGGGGCCCGAGGGGGCGAAGGCTGGCGCACGAAACCGCTCCGAGTATTATCCTCGGACTGATAGGTAGGCTGAAATGTCAGTTTCGCCTAGTGGCTTCGCGCCCGTAAGGGTCTTGGCCTCAGGCGCCCTGCATCGGCGGCTGGAACAGGCCCGTGGGCGAGGCCGTGAAAATCTCGCAGCCGTCCTCGGTCACGCCGATCGAATGCTCGCACTGGGCCGACAGCGACTTGTCGCGGGTCACGGCCGTCCAGCCGTCGCCCAGCACCTTCACCGCCGGCTTGCCCAGGTTCACCATCGGCTCGACGGTGAAGAACATGCCCGCCTTCAGCACCGCGCCCTGACCGGGACGGCCAAAGTGCAGGATGTTGGGGGCGTCGTGGAAAACCTTGCCCAGGCCGTGGCCGCAGAAGTCGCGCACGACGCTGCAGCGCTGAGCCTCGACATAGGACTGGATGGCGTGGCCGATATCGCCCAGCGTCGCGCCCGGCTTCACCGCCGCCAGGCCCCGGGCCAGGCTTTCGTAGGTGATGTCGACCAGGCGGCGGGCGCGCGGGCCGACGTCGCCCACGCCGTACATGCGCGAGGTGTCGCCGTGCCAGCCGTCGACGATGACGGTGACGTCGATGTTGGCGATGTCGCCTTCGCGCAGGGTCCAGTCGCCCGGGATGCCGTGGCAGACCACGTGGTTGCGCGAGATGCAGACCGTCTTGGGATAGCCGCGATAGAACAGGCAGGCCGGCAGGGCGCCGTTGTCGAGGATGAACTCGCGGGCCAGCGTATCCAGGCGATCGGTCGACACGCCCGGAACGACGTGCGGGATCAGCATGTCCAGGCACTCGGCGGCCAGGCGGCCGGCGCGGCGCATGCCCTCGAAGTCTTCGGGCTTGTGAATCTTGATCTGGCCCGTGCGGGTCTCGGTCTCGATCTCGAAGGCGTCGTCGAGGGTCATGGGCGGTTCAATCTCAAACAGGGCGCGGCCCCGAGGGCGCACCGGAAACACTGGATGCCGGTCGGGCTTATGTCGCGACCATAGCATGAAATTTCAACTGGCGTCGCGGATGGTTGGCCCTTGAGCGGAGAGCAAACAGCGTACTTTGGGGTCGCGAAGAATCTCGCCGATCTTCATTCCGCCCCCCTACTGAGGGATCCCCCCGAAGATCGTCATTGCTTCCTCAGCCTTCTGGGCCTCGAAACGAGCTCGTTGCGCCTCAACTTCGACCCACTGGGCGGCCAAGTAAACCTTGGTGTTCGACTTTGGATCTTCCCATGCCGACCCAAGCTTACGCTCCCAGCGTAGGCGCTCTGCGATAGCGATGGCCCGCAGGCCGAGTTCAACAGCCTTTGCGCTGACGTAGTCGGCATGCTCGTCAACATAGCCGATGCTGTTGTGTTCCCAGTCGTCCCCGATGGCCGCCAGCGCCTCGGACCGAACCACGGGGAAGTTGAGCACCTTCGACGACAACTTCGTGCCCATCGCCAGCCACGCGATATCGCTGGGAAAATCGGGAAGCTCAGGCAGTGACGTGTGGAGCATACCGGCGTGACCGTTCGTGCCGATGGCTGTCTGCGTCTCGCTGTAGAGCGATGAGCACTTGCCCGCGTAGTCCTCCAGCATCAGGGCGAGCCTCAGCGCGGAGAACCCTGCCGCTTTATTGTTGCTGATCGCCTCGCGCGCCCACGGTGCGATCTGCGAAATGGCGCCGCTGACGCAACCGGCGACAAAGCCGCCCGTGAGGATTGTGGTCCAGTCCATAAGCACAACCGTAGCAGGCTAAATATTACATGGGCAGACGAACCACTTTCTTCGCCTTCTTTGCCCCGACGCCACCGTCTAGGTGATCCGCGCCGGTCCGCGTCAGCCCCTCCAGCCCATCGAGACCCTGACGTTCGCCGAGTTCGCCGAGCGAATTGGGTGGATTGGGAGCAGTCCGCCAACGATGTACTGACGGTCACGGTGGGCGCTGCGTCCATCAGCCTGATGGAGACGCGGTTCCAGCTACGCTGATCAGTACGGCGTGCAGGACGCACCGTTGCGGGAGTAATCGCAGTCGCCACCGCCCGAATTGCCGAGGCCGCTGACCACGATCCAGAGAACCACACCGACGATCATCACCAACCAAAGCCTGCGACACAGGTTGATGAAGCCACGGTAGATGGCGGGCTTGGCGGCGAGGGCGGCCTTGTCCGCGTCGCTGAGATTCAGGTGGGTCATCCCGAACGCCGAGATCACGAACACTGCGAGCAAGATGGCTATCTGCATATCGCCCCCACGGCTGGCCCGAGAATGTCACGCGGTTGAAGTCTTCTCGACATCGAACGGGCCACGGATGCGGCGGCTAATTTTCAATTGTTCCGTGAACATATCGCAAGCGTAGACCAGAACCTCGACGCCGGCCGCATGGGCGACGTCGAGCCCGCGTGCAAACGCCGGATCCAGTTCGCGGCAGGCCATGAATTCCTCGCAGTCCTCGCGCTGCACGACAAACAGCGCCACGGCCCGGTCGCCCACCGCGACCTGGGCCGCCAGGTCCTCCAGGTGGCGGGTCGAGCGGGCGGCCTTGCAGTCGGGGAATTCGGCCAGGCCTGGCGTGCGCGACAGGTGGACGTTCTTGACCTCCAGCCAGCAGGGCGGCCGTTCGGGGTCGGTGAGCAGGAAGTCGACGCGGCTGGCGGCGGCGTACTTCACCTCGGGCCGCACGTTGGCGTAGCCGGTCAGTTCGGGGATCGTCCCGCTCGCCAGGGCCTCGGCGACCAGCCTGTTGGGCAGCATGGTGTTGATCCCCACCAACCCCGTCCCGTCCGGTCCGGCGGCCTCGACCAGCTGCAGCGTCCAGGCCAGCTTGCGCTTGGGATCGTCGGAGAACGACACCCACGCCCCCTGCCCCGGCAGGTTCACCCCCAGCATCGCGCCGGAGTTGGGGCAGTGCGCGGTGATCTCGCGCCCGTCGTCCAGCACCAGGTCGACGAAGAAGCGCTTGTAGCGCTGGACGATGCGGCCGTGGGTAAGCGGTTGCGGCAGAAGCATGCGGGGCCTAAGTCGGATAGGTGTCTGAGACAGGGTGTAGGGGACGGCGATCATGACCGCCAGCAAGGATCGGGTGACGGCGGCGGTGCTGATCATCGGCGACGAGATCCTCTCGGGCCGCACCCAGGACGTGAACCTCAACGCCATCGCCAAGTACCTGGCGACCTACGGCGTGGACCTGTGCGAGGCCCGCGTCGTGCCCGACGTCGAGCAGGAGATCATCGACGCGGTCAACGCCCTGCGAACCAAGTACGACTATGTCGTCACCACCGGCGGCATCGGCCCCACCCACGACGACATCACCGCCGACTCGGTGGCCAAGGCCTTCGGGGTGACGGCCCCCGAACATCCCGAGATCATGACCATGCTGCGCGAGCGCTGGGGCGAGCCCAACGCCGCCCGCCGCCGCATGGCCCACGTGCCCGAGGGCGGCAGCCTGGTGAAGAACCCGGTGCAGGGCCCGCCCGGCTTCCAGAAGGAGAACGTGTTCGTGCTGGCGGGCGTGCCGGCGATCATGCGCGGCATGCTCGACGACGTCGGCCCGCGCCTGCGCACCGGGGCCGTCGTGATCTCGACCACCGTGCGGGTCACCGGCGCCGGCGAGGGCACGATCGCCGCGCCGCTGGAGGCCGTGGCCAAGGCCCATCCGGACCTGTCGATCGGCAGCTATCCGTTCTTCGCCCCGCCGGACCTCTACGGCGCCAGCCTGGTGATCCGCGGCCGCGACCCGGTCGAGGTCGAGGCCGCCGCCGTCGAGCTCGAAAAGACCCTGGCCGACCTCGGCGTTTCCAACGTCGAACGGCTGCAGGCCTGAGCCGCGCCTACTCCTCGTCGGCCGCCAGCAGCGACTGGGCCAGGCCCAGCAGCGCCCGCTGGGTCTTGGGGCCGGCGGCGGCGTAGGCGTGCAGCAGGTCGAGCGCGCCCGGCAGGGTCAGCGCCGCCAGCATGGCCGAATCCTCGCCCGACGGCGCGTCCTCGCCCACCAGGGCCGCCACCGTCGTCTCCAGCCTTCCGGCGATGCGCACCAGCATCGAGGCCGAGACGCGGTTCTCGCCGCGTTCGTACTTCTGGATCTGCTGGAAGGTCAGGCCCAGCGCCGCGGCCAGGTCGTCCTGGCTGACCTTCAGATAACGACGACGAATACGGATGCGGGTTCCGACCGCAAGGTCGATGGGATCCGGGCCGGTTGTCGTCATCGATATTGTCCGAAGCTCGCAGAACTCGGCTATCTATCGACGTAGCCGTCACCGGCCGCAACGCACCTCCCTCTTAGATCGAGTAGTTTCCTTCCGCTCGCCCGCATGACCGAACCCAGCAACATCGCCGCCGGCCTCGAACTGTTGACCAAGCGCGAACGAGAAGCGTTGCGCCTCGTCAGCGAGCACCGGCTTTCCAAGGAAATCGGCCCGCTGATGGGGGTCTCCAAGTCGCGCGCCGACGCCCTGGTGGAAAGCGCCTGCCGCAAGCTGGGCGTCAACGGCCGCAGGGCCGCCGCGCGGGTGCTGAGCGAGCACGAGCGGGTCGCCGCGGGTGTGGGATTCGCCGGCGGCGACTATGGGATTCAATCCCACACCGATCCAATCCGACTGGCGGACGCCCCCTCCGCCTCGCCACCGTCGGCCTCGCAATCAACCGAGGCCTTCGACCCCAGTGAAAGAGTTTCCAGACAATCCGGTCCCGACCACCGCCAGCCCGACCAGCCTGCAGGAGCATCGCCTGGGGCTGCTGGTCTGGAAGGCCCGCCAGATCCGCCAGGCGGTGAGCGCCTTCGAGCAGGCCTGGCCGTCCCTGCCGCCCGAGCCGGCGGTCCCGGCCTTCGGCTGGTCGCAGCTGCAGCGCCAGCTCACGGACCTGGCCCCGCCCGAGCTTTCGCCGCTGGTGGCCGACCTGGTCTCGGCGATCCGCAAGGAGTCGGCGGCCAAGCCGGCCGAGATGGTGCTGAGGGAGATCCTGACCATCACCGCCACGGTGCTGGACGAGGGGTTCCGCGAGAAATACGCGGAGGACTCGACCATGCTCTGACCCCCGCCTTCCGCCTCCTGGCCGTCCTGGCCATCGCGCTCGGCTTCGCCATGCTGATCGGCGGGCTGCTGAGCGCCCGCCAGGTGGTCGAGCTCTTCCAGAACCTGCGCCACGGCTGAGGCGGCCTTCCCCAAGGAGGGCGCCCGCCGGCGCCTTCGATCATCGTCCGGATCGCGCCTGCCGGAGCGCCGGACAACCGAGGGGACCCCCGCTCAATGAACCGTCGCATCGTCGCAGAGCATCTCGCCACCCGCCTGTTCACCGCCGAGGAGGCCGTCGACAACACCCTGGCCGCCATGGGCGAGCTGATCGCCGCCATGCCCCGTGCCCGCCTGGAAGCCCGCGTCGCCGCCGGCGTCGGCCAGCAGGCCGTCGATCACGTGATGGAAGCCGCCTCGGGCCTGGCCGACGTGCGCCGCTCGCTGATCGCCGCCCACGGCGCCCTGGCCGACGCCAAGGACCAGATCGGCCTGCGCCGCGTCACCCTGGTCGGCGGCGGCGACAAGTCCGACACCGATCCCCCGCGCCCCGAGGGCTATGTCGAAGACCGCGTCGCCGGCCGCCTGGAGATCGTGCGCTCGGCCTGAGCGTCCTCCCAAGCGTCGGCTTTCCGACCCACCTCTTCCGACCCGTGCGATTCGTCGCGACAATGGCCCCCGGACACTGTTCGGGGGCCTCATGTTCAGCATCCTGCCGACCCAGCTCGGCGCCGGCGCGATGTTCGTGGTCTGCGGCGTGGCGCTGTGGATGGGCGGCCGGCTCGAACGGCTCCTGGCGGTCGCCACCATCCTGGCCTGGGTCGGCTCGGCCCTGGCCGAGATCGAGGACCACAGCCTCACCCAGTGGGGCATCTTCGCCATCGATCTGGTCTATCTCAGCGTGCTGGTCGGCCTGACCCTGTTCGACCGCCGCATCTGGCTGCTGTTCATGACCGCCTTCCAGCTGCTGATCGTGCTGACCCACGTCGCCTTCGCGCTGGACCGCTCGCTGCGCCAGTGGGGCTTCTTCTCGGCCTACTACCTGTGGAGCTACGCCGAACTGGTGGCGTTCGCGATCGGGCTGGCGGCGCTGGCGTGGCGGCGGCGGGCGCGCGGCTGAATCTGGTGCGGGCAGCCGGGGTCGAACCGGCAAGGCCTTGCGGCCGGCGGATTTTAAGGGCGACGGGCCGCGTGCAAATTCAAGAACTTGCGCTAGTTGTGCGTCGCCTATGCGCTGGGCGACGCACGGCGAGTGCGCGGAACTTGTCTAGCTGCAGTTGTTCAGCTTTGCTGTACGGTATGGCGCATACCTTCATCGCATATATTGACGAGGCTGGAGACGACGGCCTCATTGGGCGTTTCCGTGAACCCGGCGGAAGTGGAGGCCCATCACACTGGCTGACAATAGGCGCCACGATATGGAGGCAGTCGCGCGACCTGGATTCCGTGCAATGGGCCAAGGAAATCGTTAGCCAACTCCCTTCCAGAAAGAGAAACAAACCTCTCCATCTTGCTGAGATGGATCATCAGCAAAGAGTAATAGCTATTAATGCGCTCCAAGGGAAGCCGTTTCGCGTCATTTGTGTGATGGCATACAAGCCAATCATTCCACGGGGGACATATACCGAGAAGAACCAACTCTACCACTATATGTGCCGCTATCTCATCGAGCGCATTTCATGGTTCTGCCGCGACCAGCGCAGGACTACGCCGGAAGGTGATGGTCGCGTCAAAATCGTCTTCGCGAGGCGCGGCGGCATGTCCTACGAAGATTTCAGAGGTTATCTACAGCGGCTTCATGCTAGCAACGACGCCGACATTCGCATCCACTGGCCGGTGATCGACATCGATGGAATAGAGGCGCATGATCAACCCGCAAGGTATGGGCTTCAACTTGCCGACCTAGCGGTCTCTGGACTGAACTGGGGCCTTGAGCCGGACTATTACGGCAACTGCGAATGCCGCTACGCCCGCGTGCTTAAGCCGCACGTGTATCATCAGAATGACAACTACTTTAGCTACGGAGCCAAGATCGTTCCGGGCCTAGAGAGGCTTACCCTTGGGCCTGCCCAGCAGGAGTTCATTCAGCTGTTTCGGAACGTGTGAGGCGGCCCCCCGGCCCATGATTGCGCTCTGCGCCTGCACCCGCTTGGATGCTCTGGGGAGTTCCGGCGTTGACCGCCTCAACCCATATTGTATGCGATTTGTTCAGTTAAGCAATGGTTAACGGGCGCCATTAACGTCTGGAGTCAATAGTTTTTTCGCCCCGCCTTTCAACCGCTAACCGATAATCGCCTCGCTCTTCCGCGCGAGCGCCGCATCCCCATCGGTGTCTGTCCAAAGATGGCCGTACAGGTCCATCGTCATGGCGAGGCTCGAATGCCCGGCTAGCTCCTGCACACGCTTGGGGCTAAGCCCTTGGGCGATCCAAAGGCTGACGGCGACGTGGCGCAGGGCGTGCGGGCCAAAGGCCGGCACGGGCCGGTTCTTGCCCTTGGAGTCGGGGATCATCTCGACCAGCCCGGCGCGCCGCATCAGCGGCAGCCAGCATTCTCGCCAGAAGGCCTGATAGCTCCACAGCGGGCCGTCGGCGCTGGGGAATAGCCGGCCGGCGTGGCGCTCCCTCCCCTTGCCACCATCCAGCGTGAACGCCTGGGCGGGGCCGCGGCGCAGGCGCCAAGCCCGGACGGCCATCGCCGCGGCCGGGCCGATCGGCACCTTACGGCGGCCCCTCTTGGACTTCGGCGACCCCAGCGTCAGGTACTTGCCGCACAGGCGCTCGGTGATGGCCAACTCACCACCGTCCTTGGTGATCGCCGCCTTATCGTCGGCCAGGCCCAGCAGCTCGGAAATGCGCGGACCTGCGAACATGAGCAGCCGCACAACGGCCGTGTCGCGCACCGCGTTGTCGCCCTGCCCTGCCGCCTCGAGCACCGCCGCCAAGGTCTCCTTGGCGGGGATCTCGACAACGTCCTCGTCGTCGAGCCGCTGAACGACCTCGATCTTGGTGGCGCGCGCAGGGTTCACACCGAGCCAACCCTTACGGATGGCGAAGTCACACCAAGTGACGAGGTAGCGGCGCTGGCGTCGCGCAAGGTCGAGCGACCCGGACGCCTCAAACACGCCATCGAGATAGTCCTGCGACTTCGGGGCCGTCAGGTCGCACATGCGGGTCGCCGCGAACTGCGCCGCCGAGGCGAGGTGCTTGTCTATGGCGGTCTCGTACCCGTCGCGGGTCGACGCCTCCTTGACGCCCTGCTTCACCAGCTTGTCGAAGTGGGCATAGTGCTCGCGGGCCACGTCCATCACGGTCATGGTCGAGGAGCCGATGACGCCGGCGCGATCCACCTCCTTCAGCCAGGCCTCGGCGTCGCCTTTGCGCGCAAAGACCTTCGAAATCCGCTTGCCGCTCGCGTCCTTGGTGGCGGCCCGCCATTTCGTCGGACGCGTGCCGTCCTTCCGTGGCGGACCCTGGAATTTCTGGATGTTGGCCATGAACGATTAAAGCGCCGCCGTCTGCGCCAGCGTCAAGCAGCGCGGTCGCTGCCGAGGGTGTCTTTCGACTTCAACCACTCTGTCAGCTCGGATCGAAAGGCATAGTAGCCGATCCCCTCGCGCTTACGGATCGGACCTAAGCCCCGCTCCCGAACGTGGTAGACGCGGCGCTCGCCAGCCTTGCCGGGCCAGCCCAGGAAGTCGGCGATGGCGCGTACGCCCTCGATCTTGTCCTCGGACAGGCCCTCCATTCTACGCGGCCCGCGCGGCGTCGGCGTAGACCCGGGCCTTGAACGCGCTGCGGCCGGCGAGCAGCAGCATGTTCAGGAGGTCGCCTCCGCTGCAGGTTGCCGCGCTGTCGCGATAGCCGGCGGCCAACTCGGTCTGCTCGTCGGCGAGCTCGGCCAGGCGCTGCTTGGGCAAAGTGCGGATGTCGGCCTGCATCTCGAGCAGGAACTTCGCTTCGCGCTCAAGGCGCTCTCCGCTGCAATCGCGGTTGTGGCCAATCTTTTCAGCGTGGGAAGCGGCTTGGTCGGACATGTGGATCCTTTCTGATCGAGGGGCTTAGCGGCCCTGGCGGGCGCAGGTGATGGGCGGTCGCAACTATCCAGTTGCGTGTTGCCGATGGTGTGCTTCGTCAAATCGAGCGGTGGTGTCGCGCTACGTCAAACCGCACTGGACGACGGCGCACGGGGTCAAACTGGCCGCCGGCGTTGACCGGCGGCCATGCGATCACTCGGCCGCCAAGAGTTGCGGCGCTGAGGCCTGCTGGGCGCGCTCCTTGGCGAACTCGCGCACCAGCTTTTGCTGCCAGGGTGCCAGATCGGTCCAGAGGTGCCGGCCGAGCGGCGGCAGTTTGTCCTGTTCATGGCGCCGCTCGAACAGGGCGGCTTTCTCCGCCAGACGCGGATCGCCTTCGCCGTAGATGAACTCGTAGCTGCGGAGGCTGCCGGCGATGAAGGGGCGGACGCGGTAGTCAGGGAACTGGGCCGCGCGCTCAGCGACGGACTCGGGGCAGTAGTTTTCCACCGCCAGCCAGTAAGCCTCGATTTCAGCTGGATCGGTGACGCGGAAGTCCTCGTCAGTCAGGTAGTCGGGACCCCAGGCTTCGGGCTCGTGGAACACGGCGCCGCGCTCGTCGATCTGATGCCCGGGCAGCGCCTCGAACGTCTCAGTCCAGGCGGCCGGGTCGAACGGCGCGACCCGCTCCAGCGGCGACGGCGTGCCGTTGATGCGGCAGAGGTCGAAGTAGAACTCGAGCAGCATCCGCTTCTCGTAGCTGTCGGTGTCGTTCGGCTCGCTGGAAATCAGCTCGGCGATGTCGTCGGCCGCGAGCGGCTCGACCATGCTGAGGACGCTCCGCTCGAGCACAGTCTCCTTCAGCAAAACCTCCATCTTCTGGAGGAGCTGCGCGGTGGACGCCGGTCGAGCCGACATGAGCGCCCTGAAGGTGCTCCAGGCTTGTTCGTAGGCCGCGCTGGATGATGCCTCGGCGCGCTCAGCCGCAGCCTTTTCAGCGGATGCGGCTTGGGCGGCACGCCATTGCCGAAGAATGTTCATCAGGTCGACCTTCCGGTCGAACGGCATGGTCGCCTTCTGGATGGCTTCTTCCGAACAATAGGTCGGGCCGCGCGGGCGTTGGGGCCACAAAGCTTCGGGCACCGAATAGGCGCTCTCAAGCGCTTCGCCAGCGTCGGCGGAAGCCACGTCCAGCGCCGCATTCTCGATGGCCGCACGCTCCCAGGCGCTGAAGGCCTGAGCGAACTCGGCAGTCTGAGCGGCGCGACGGCGCGAACTCGAGAAAAACACCTCTTCGAGGGCCCTTCCGGCCAACTCGCATGCCTGGCGCGCGTCCTGTTGAAGCTCGCCGACCAAGCCAGCTATTTGCGCGATGCCACCCGGGCACACCGCGTAGCGGCCGTAGGTGCCGTCGGTGACGAAGCTCTTGGCGATGCCCTCAATTGCGATGTGAGCGGCGAGGCGATCGGCGGGGCCGCTCCCGCTGGCGGCGGCCACTTTCGTCAGGCGGTAGGCCGTGCCGACGACGCCTTGATCATCTTCGACCTTCTGCAGGCCGTCGGAAATCGCTTCGTGCAGGCCCTTCAGGCGCTTTGCGATGCTTTTCCAGGATCCCGAGCCCGCCGAAGCGGAGGGAGAACTCGCGATGGCGTTGCTCTTGGCCTTCAGGGCCGCTTTGGGTGTGGCTTCGGGCTGGGTGTTGGTCGATTGGGCGAGCATGGTCGCGTCCTCCATAGCAATATGGAGGACGATAGTTCGGGAATTTTCCCGAGTAAAGCGCTTAGCTCGGGAATTTTCGCGGAGGCGCCTGAGGGGTTAGCCCGAATCCCCCTTGAGGGTCGATGGGCACCAGCGCCCTAAGGACCTTGCCCATCAAGCGCGGCCGCGATTTCCGCTGTTGCAGCAAACTCTCAAAGGCCGCTTCATTATCCTGAAGCGTTGAGGCGTCCAGTCTGCCAGCAAGGTGTCGAAACTCTTCCAAAAGATCGCGAAAAACGTCCAAATCTAAAGGCTTTGAATCCGGGTTATTTTCGTCTAAAAATATATCATCGCTTATTCCCCAGTATTCATGATCCGCCGAGGCATACTCGTAGAACCACAGCCCTAAGTCTGGATATCTATTCTTTACTACTCTAACTGAGCGCTCTACCAGATAGTATGCAGCGGAAGGGCCTATCAGGTGCTTCTCTATTATCACCACATCGCCATCAGCCACGGTGCTCCGATCGGCCTCTGTGAGCTCAGCCACCTGTAAAAGAGATCCGGCAGGAGCGATCAAGTCAGCTCCAGCGTCGCGCACAACCTCGAACCACTGGGCGCGCTTGTCGAAGCTGGGGGGAGACGAGGCGACCTCAAAACCTAGATCCCTCTCAATTTCTCCGCGACGCCTAAACGCCGAGGTCATGAGCTCAAAACGTATCGGCAGAAGTACGGCACCCGGCCGTTGTTGGTGGCTATCCGCGTCGGACCTTGCTAGCGGCGATGGGATTTCATCCACCCCAAGCGCAAAGTTGTGAAGTGCGCCGACCGCAAATTCGGGCTCAGGGAGCCCGAGGAGGAAGTTGACGCTACATTCTAAAGCCTCGGCGAGCTTAGCGAGGCGCTCAGCGCTGGGGCTTTTCACTTTACCGCGCAGAATGTCGCGAACAAAACTCTCGCCCAAGCCCGCCTTCTTCGCCGCACTATAGGGGTTGAGCCGCATCGCACTCATGCGATCCCGGATGCGTTCGGCTTGTATAGATGGCTCAGGCGGCATTGGCGCTCCCTTCGGGGTCGAACCTATTCGGGACCCTCCCCGTTGACAATTTGGGAAACTTCCCGACAATTCGGGCTATGACCCAACTTCAGCCCTGCCTGATTTCCTTTCTCAGGCGCTGCGATCAGACCGCAGCCGCCCTCGGGCTTAGCCGATCGACAATCTCGACAAAGCTATTCAACGATGGAAAACGCCTCGGACAGATCGCAGATGGCAGCAGCGATATTGGAGTCCGACGACTTGCGTTGGCGGAAGCCACCCTAGACGCGTTGGTTCTGTCGTCAGTCCGGCCTAGCGGCAGGGCCGCTTGATGTTGGAGCCTCACTTCCGCGCATTCTCGTTAGCGGGCGCCTCACAGCTATCGTCGGTATTCGCACTACCGCGGCCGCCGATTAATAGGTCCCGCGCCGCCAGCGCGGCCGCCTCGTCGAGCCAGGCGCGTGGTCCTTCCGCGCCGTCGGTGGCGATCTGGTCCAGCAGGTCTTCGATCAGCCAGGCGACCTCCGCTTGGAGCGGTATCCGCTCGGCGTCGTCGGCGGCTTCGGCCTCGGCTTCGAAAAGAAGCCTGAGCACCAGCCGCACCGCGTTCATCTCGACCATCAGCCGCGTTGCGACCTGCTCGATCCGCTCCAGGCGCTGTCCATGGGTCTCACGTCCCACAGCGGGCCGCCAGGTAAGCGTTCAATCGCTCGATCGCCTTGCGGCTCTGCGAGTCCGCGATGGCGCGCCACATCGCGCGATCGGCCGGGTTCAGCGCCGCGGATCGGCGGCAGGCGCCGGCAGCGATGGCGTGTTCGACCGCCAAGGCCAGGTCGGGGTGAATCTGCGAACCGGCGCGAACTTCGTGCAACTCTGGGGGCTTCATCACATCAGCCCCCAGAGCGCCTGTTCAGACGAGGTGACCGAACAGCTTGCGGGCGCGACGGCAAAGGCTCTCGGCAGCCGCGCGCCTGGTTGCGTTCGGGCCAGTGTAGATGGCTCTCGGTCCTTCGTAGACCAGGCGCCGAGCAACGTCCGGCAAGTGGTGCGCCAGCACCGACAACAACGCGTCGGCTTCCAGCTCAAGTTCGGCGCAGCGGCGCACGAGCGCCAGGTCAACGGTGCGCATGGTTGTGTGTCCTTCGCTTCGACGGCTCGATCCTGTCGCCGCGAAGAATCCTGCAACGCGCCCGGAGACGGGGGGGTTAGGTCGCTTTCTAACCGAGAGCGAGATGCGCGTGCGTTGAGGGGTCTGCAATCGTCGCGAACCCTCCCGGCTCCAAGCGAAAGGAGCCGCACATGGCCGACGACCACATCCCCTCGAACCGCGACCTCGCGATGCGCCAATTCCTGTTCGGACTGGCCATCGAACTCGAAGAACAGCACGCCGGCGCCATCGACCGCATCGTTAGCTTTGCAGGCAGCTACGGCCGCTGCAGCGTCGGCGCCGATGTCGAGTTCGATCTGCTCGTCCAGGACCTCAAGGACCGCAAGAGGCGGTCGGGCCGCTGATCGATTGAAGTACGGCCGGGCATGCCCGCCCGGCCGTACAGTTCCACACGCAGTCGTTTCCAAGTGCTCTTTCGTGACGCCCTCCCTCGGCTTGGGCCGACCTGGAGGCCGCCCTTCTCGTCGGAGACATCAATGTCACTGACGAGGGAGACGGTCATGGGAGCTCTACCCCAAGAGTGTAGGGGGTCGTGCTTCGGCGACGCCGTGGCGGCCAGGCTGATGAGCCTGCACCCGACCCACACCGCCAAGCACGTGGCGCGGGCGCTGGGCTGCACGCCCAAGGCGGCGGAAAACATCCTAGCGGGACACCTCAGCGCGCGGACGATCACGCGCCTGACTATGGCCTACGGCCTGGGCTTCCTGATCGACGTCGGCGCCGACGTAACCGGCACGACGCTGCGCGAACACATCGTCCAACAAGCCAACGACGCCCGCCGAGAGCAGGTCAAAGCAAGGGAGCGGGAACTTGAACTCAAGGAGCTGGAACAAGGCCTGTCGCCTCGCCGTGCTGAGCGCTCAGGCTTCGATCGGCGCCGTCCTTAGCCGATGGGCAGACCCGATCGCCAACTATGGGCGGCAGCTGCGCCTGCGCGCCGAGCGACGCATGCGCGAGCTGATCCGATGAGCGCCGCCGCACGACAGATTCCAGCTGCCTCTGAGGCGGCCGCTGCACGTCATGGGCAGCTTGGTTGGTGGGACGAACG
The DNA here is from genome assembly GCF_056395525.1 of Caulobacter sp. 10L414. NCBI lineage: Bacteria > Pseudomonadati > Pseudomonadota > Alphaproteobacteria > Caulobacterales > Caulobacteraceae > Caulobacter > Caulobacter sp. 10L414. The sequence continues at coordinate 39,753 of NZ_JBFTJR010000024.1, read as the reverse complement.
CGTCCCTATACTTCGAGATCTGCTTGATCGCGGCCTTTCGCATGAGGCGATCGCCCGGGCTCTAGGCACGACCACGGATTCGGTCCGCAAGAAGATCGCGCGGCTAGCACGGAGAGACCCTGAAGCCTGGCCGCTGCATAGCCGCGCGGAGTGGACCGCAGAGCGGCTTGCAGCGCTGAGGCGCCTCTTTGTCGATGGGCTCTCGCACGAACTCATTGCCCAGGCCATCGGGCTATCGAAAGGCGCGATCAGCGGAAAGTTGGATCGCCTGGCAGAACACGACCCGACGACTTGGTCTAGGACCGCAACGATCGTCTGGATCCGCCGCGACCGCGCCACGGTCGCCTCTGAGCTGCGTCGGCGCCGAAAGGAGGCCAGGGAGGCCAGGGAGGCCGAGGCCAGGGCAGTCGGCGTAGGGCTGCTGGACCTGGGGGCTCACCACTGCCGCTGGCCGCTCGCCTTCACCGACCAGTGGACCTTCTGCGGCCGCAAGGCGGGTTGTGGGCACACTTACTGCGGCGAGCACGAGCGCCGCTCGCGAGTTCCTGGCACAAGAGGCGGCGCATGAGGTTGGCCGCTTCCCCTCCCTTTGCAGGGTCGCACCGGTTGGGCATACCTACCTGCAAGCAACGTCGGATGACGTCGCGATCCCATGAAGGAGCAGATGATGGAACAAGGTATCCTCATCGTCGCGGACCGCGAGATCGTGGTCTCGTACTCGATCTCTCGCGGAGAGATTTTCGCCCGAACCCGGAGCAGCGAGCTGGAGGGCTGCGCTGGCACGATAACTCGGCCTACGAGCGGCTGACCGACAGCCTGCAGGGACGCCACTTCTACGAGCCCTTCCACCAGCGGCTGTTCAGCTCGATCGAGACGCACATCCGCAAGGGCCAGCTGGCCGAGCCGATCCTGCTGGCCGACGAGTTCAAGGCAGAGGTCGCGTTCGAAGAACTCGGCGGCGTCCGCTACCTCGTTGACCTCGTTGAGCACGCGCCGCCGGCGGCCAACGTCGTGGACTATGCCCGGGCGGTCATCGACGCATCGCTCCGTCGAGACCTGATCAGCTTCGGCGATCAGACCAGCCATAGCGCGGCCGCCGCGGGCTCGGGGTCGGCGCACGAGTTGATCGAGAGTGCCGAGCAGGCCTTGTTCGGCCTGGCGGAGGACCGCGGTCAGCAAGGCGGCTTTTCGGCGTTCGACGTCGCGCTCGACGGCTTCATGGAGACCGCCGCCCAGGCGATGAACCGCGGCGGCACCGTCACCGGCTTGTCGACCGGCTTGATCGATCTGGATGCGAAGCTCGGAGGCCTTCACCCGTCGGACCTCATCATCCTGGCCGGCAGGCCCTCTATGGGCAAAACGGCCCTGGCGACCAACATCGCCTTCCATGCCGCCCGCAACTTCATGGGCGAGGCCCAGCCCGACGGGACGGTCAAAGCCGTGCGCGGCGGTCGGGTGGCCTTTTACTCCCTGGAGATGAGCAAGGAGCAGCTGGCCGGCCGGATCGTGGCCGACGTCGCCGGCGTTTCCGGCGACAGGATCCGTAAAGGCCAGATAGAGCCGGACGAGTATCGACGGATGCGTGACGCCGCGGCGGTCCTGCGCAAGATCCCGCTCCACATCGACGACGGCGGCGGAACGTCCATCGCCAAGATCACCGCCCGGGCCCGGCGTCTGAAGCGTCGGCAAGGCCTGGATCTGATCGTCGTCGACTATCTGCAGCTCGCCAAAGGCACGGGCCGCCCCGAGAACCGGGTCGCGGAGATCAGCGAGATCACGGGCGGCCTCAAGGCCCTGGCCAAGGATCTCGGCGTGCCGGTGATCGCCCTCTCGCAACTGAGCCGAAGGGTGGAGGACCGCGAGGATAAGCGGCCGCAGCTCGCAGACCTGAGAGAGTCCGGGTCGATCGAGCAAGATGCTGACGCCGTGCTCTTCGTCTTTCGCGAGGCCTACTACGTCGGCCGCGCCGAGCCCAAGGCTGGGACCGAGGAGCACCTGGCTTGGCAGGATGATCTGACGCGCTGCGAAAACGAGGCGGACGTCATCATCGCCAAGCAGCGTCACGGCCCTATCGGGACCGTCAAACTCTCCTTCCACGGCGACACCACCCGCTTCGGCAACCTGGCGCGCGAGAGCGACTACCGGGGCGAAACTCGTCTGCCATATCGAGGTGACGAATGAGGCGAGATAACTTCTACCGCCGCGACCCAGGCGCAGCCCTCGCCGGCATGGCCGGGATGAGCCTGGAGGAGAGGGGTGTCTACAACACCATCATCGACCTCCTGTACCTGACCTGGCGCCCGGTCGAGGACAACCGCGCCTACATCGCCGGTCACTGCGGCTGCGCGGTCCAGAAGCTCAACCCGCTGATCAACCGCCTGATCTCGGCCGGCAAGCTGGTGCGCTTCGAGGAAGGCGGTCAGGCCTACATCTCCAACCCCAAGTTCGAGGCCGAGCGGAAGGACGTCAAAGGCGCCACCAAGACCCGGTCAGGTCGGGCTGTTGTCGACGAGAAGTCGCCGGGTGTCGGGGAGAAGTCGGCAAGTGTCGAGGAGAACCCCCATACCTGTCAGGGTGAAGGTGAGCAAAAACAGCCAGTTACGACCCTAGATAAGAGTAGAGAAGAGAAGATAGAAGGAACTAACGTTCCTTCTGACGAAGGCGAAGCGCCAGTTAAGGGAAGGGTGAGGAAACGAAGCCCTGAGACCGAGATCCCGGACGGCTACCCTGACGCATCGGCGCTCGCTGCTGCCCAAGCGCGATTGCGGGAGGCCGGCGTCAACATCGCGGCTGATATCCAGGCCGAACGCTTCAGAAACCACGCCCTGCAGAACGAGCGGAGATGCCGCGACTGGGCGGCTGCTTGGCGAAACTGGATCATCGGAGTGATCGATAAGGCGCCAAAGTCAGCCGCCGTCCGGCCGTCGCTCGTCGCCACCCGAGCGCCAGTCGCTACCTTCACCGGACCGCCGGCCCTGCGCGCCAGCGTCGTCGCCGCCACGGACGAGAACTTCGCGATCAAGTTCATCGATCCAGCCGAATGGCGCGAGCACGACAGGACGCTGGTTGCCCGGAACGCCTTCGCTGCCGGCCAAATCCATCGGGAACTGCGCGGCTGGCTGACGCAGACTGGCGTGAAACTAGAGGTCTACGGCGAGGCGGTACACCGCGACCGGGCGGCGGCCGCGGACGGCCTGTCTTGATGCCCGACCAGCCGGGATGCCTGGCTCCAGCCGCAGTGCTTCTGGAGTTCGGCCTGGCAGATCGGACGGTAGTGCCATTCAGTCTGGTCGGCGGCTAGGTTCTAATTTGCGATTGGCGTTACAGGCGCGCAGCTCCAAGACCGCTGTTTATTTTCCTGACAACATCCTCGATTGGTTCGTCGACGAGATAGTACCCGCCATCCCCATCGCCGTGGCGAACAATTGTCCCACCTTGGGGACCGAGCCCCGGAGTGACCGCGCGAACGTGGTGGGGGTTGATGTAAACTGGAACGCGAGAGGCCCCAGCACGATCAAATCGAATAAGTCCAGCCATTGCGGTACTCTCTCTCGTGGATGCGCGATCGCGCCTAGTTGACCCATGCTTCGCTGCAAGAAGCGGAGCGGCTAGGATGTGAAAATCGGCACCTACGAGCGTCAAGTATAGCGATGCTGCCATGGGATAATCGGGCAACCGCTTCGATAAGGCCGCCCCGTGCCCCGACCGATAGACGACCTAGAGAGCCTCGATCCTAACGACCCCGTGCAAGCGCAGGAAGCGATCGACGCGGCGGTGACGGTCACCAAGGATCTCGAGACCGCTACGCGCCAGGCTGCGCAGGTCAGGGCATCGCCCCGGACGAGCCGATCCGTACACGCGATCAAGCTGGCGAGGCGCATGTGAGCCTGATGCGCAGCCTGAGATTGGCCTGATGGCAAAGCGTCCAAAACCCACGCTCAATGACGAGGCTCGCGCCTATGTGGTGGCGTCCCTCGCGTGCTTCGATCCGCCCGGCGTCGTGGCGAAGGCTGTCAGGGAGGAATTCGGCCTCCAGATCACGCCACAGAGCGTCGAGGCCTACGACCCGACCAAGCGCGCCGGCCGGAAGCTCTCGGCCAAGTGGAAGGCCATGTTCGAGGAGACGCGCGAGAAGTTCCTGAAGGACTCGGCGGCGATTGGCGTCGCGAACAAGGCCGTGCGCCTACGCCGGCTGGAGCGGATGGTCGACAAGGCTGAGACCATGGGCAACATGGCCTTGGCCGCGAACCTTCTGGAGCAGGCCGCCAAGGAGGTCGGGAACGCCTACACCAACACCCGCGTCCTTACCGGCGCGGACGGCGGCCCGATCCGCACCGAGGTGGAGGTCGACGTCTCCGATCTCACGCTCGACCAACTGCGCGCCCTGGCCGCCATCCCGGTGAAATGACCACTCCGCGGGACGCAGCAATCGCCGCGCGTCGGCGCCTGGCCAAGGAGTCGCTCGCCGACTTCGCTTGCATGATCGACATCCCGACGGCGCCTATCAGCGACGCGGAGGACGAGGACGCCTTCAGCGTCATGAAGCTAGGCACGCTGGCCGCGCACCATGCACTGCTCTGCCAGGAGCTGCAGGACCTCGCCGACGGCAAGACGCCCAACCTGATGGTGCTCATGCCGCCAGGCTCCGCCAAAAGCACCTACGTGGACGTGGTGTTCATCCCCTGGTTCATGGCGCGCTTTCCCCGCAAGAACGTGATCCTGGCCAGCTACGCGGCGAACATCGCCCGTAAGCAGGGGCGCCGCGCCCGTCAGCTGGTGAACTCGTCGGCGTTCGGGAACCTCTTCCCGGGCGTAGGCCTCTCAGGCATCGCCAAGGCGGCGGACGAGTGGTCGCTTACGACCGGCGGCGAGTACATGGCCGGCGGCCTCTTGGGCGGCCTGACAGGCAACCGCGGCGCCCTCGGCGTGCTGGACGATCCCATCGCCGGCCGCGAGGAGGCCGAGAGCGACACGATCCGCCAGAAGACCTGGGACGCGTATGTCGACGACTTCTGCTCCCGCCTGATCCCTGGCTCTCCCCAGGTGATGATCCTGACCCGCTGGCACCAGGACGATCCGGCCGGCAGGATCCTGCCCGAGACTTGGAACGGCGAGAGCGGCTGGTTCGATGGCCGCGACGGCCGGCGCTGGCGCGTCGTGTGCCTGCCAGCGATCTGCGAAAAGCCTGACGACCCGCTGGGCCGCGCCGTCGGCGAGAGCCTGTGGCCCGAGTGGTTCGGGCGCGCCACCGGCAACCCTATGGACCACTGGAGCCCATTCCAGCGCAACGCGCGGACCTGGACCAGCCTCTATCAGCAGCGTCCGGCGCCAGATGAGGGTACATACTTCCAGCGCGCGGCCTTCAAGCGCTTCACCGACGACAAGCTTCCCCGCTCGCTCCGCTATGTCGGAACCAGCGATTATGCCGTGACCGAAGGCGGCGGCGACTACACCCGCTTGCGCGTCTGGGGCATCGACACTGCAGAACCGGCGAACGTCTACCTGATCGACGGCTGGGGCGGGCAGACCTCGTCTGACCAGTGGATTGAGCACCAGATCGACCTGATGGAACGCTACCGGCGCCTGGGCGGCATTCAGCGCTGGGTGGGCGAGGCCGGCGTCATTCAGAAGTCGATCGAGCCGATGCTGGTCCGCCGCATGCGCGAGCGACGTGTCTCGTGCCGGCTCGAATGGCTGCCCTCTGTCGCTGACAAGCCCACCCGCGCTCGCGGCGCCCAGGCCCTGACCCAAGAGGGCCGCGTCTGGGTTCGCGACGACAGCGACGGCGACTGCTTCATCGACGAGTGCGTCGCCTTCCCGGCAGGCCGCTATGACGACGACGTCGACAATCTGTCGATCGTGGGCCGGCTGATGGACCAGGTCACCGGGCCGCCCCGGCGCGATCGGCCGCAGCAGGCGGAAGACTTCGACCCGCTTGGCTGACGCCAGCGTGGGATAATGGGCGCAACCGCTTCGATCTGGCCGCCTCAGGAGGCACCCAATGGCCCACGTCTACGAAGGCACGCCCGACGCCCGCCAATCCGATTGCACCGCCGAACCGGTGTCGCGCTTCCGGCCGAAGTACCGCGCCCTGACCGACGAGGAGAAGGTGCTGCATGACGCCATCAAGTCGAAGGCATCGGAACTGGAAGCGCTGGTCGAGCAGGTCAAGCCTGGACGCTATCGCTTGCTCGGCATCACGGCCTTGGAAGAGGCCGTGATGTGGACGGTGAAGGAGCTGACCTCGTAAGGGGTCAGGTGCGCCGTGCAGCCCAAGATCGACACCCCGAAGATCAGCACGCCGCCGCCGCCTCCAACGGTGAACCAGGCGCGCGTCGACAGCGAGCAAGCCGACCTCGCCGCCAAGCGCAAGGGTCGCGCCGCGACCTTCACGTCCGATCCGCTGGCGCGCTCCACCGGCGGCGTGGCGACCGCGATGCTGGGCGCCGGGACCAAGCAGATGTTGGGGCAAGGCGGTTGAACCGTTTGGCGCGCAAGCGGACAGCCCTCTTCGCTGCGCAAGGTGGCCGCTGCGCCGCTTGCGGCAGGCGACTGCGACTGCGCACGGATCTGCGCGATCCAATGGCGGCAACCGTCGATCACGTCATTCCGAAAAGCCGTAAAGGGTCGGATCGGTGGGGGAACCTGCTCCTGAAGCATAAGGCTTGCAACGAGCGGAAGGGTGATCAGGCCCCGTCGGTCAACGATCTCGTGTGGCTAGAACGGATTGATCGGTTCCGCCTGGAGCATCGTCAATGACCGACTCCCGCGTCGAGGATGTGCTGCGCGAGCAGTCCCAGATGGAGGCCGACCGCGGCAACTGGGAAAGCCACTGGCTTGAGGCCGCCGAGCGCGTGCTGCCCCGTCAGCGGGACTTCCAGCAGCAGAAGCGCGTCGGCGGCGAGAAGCTGTCCGAGAAGATCTTCGACAGCACCGCCCCGCTCGCAGCCGAGAAATTCGCCGCTGTCATGGAGAGCATGCTCACCCCGCGCACCCAGCGCTGGCATGAGCTGCGCAAGGAAGGCTTCCGCGCCATGCAGCGCGACGGCCAGGCCGCGCCCAACTCGCCGGCGGTGGATCAGTGGCTCTGGGACGTGACGAGCGCGCTGTTCGCCGCCCGCTACGCCGCGACCGCCAACTTCGCCGGCCAGATGCATGAGACCTACGTCGGCCTTGGCGTCTTCGGCACCGGCGCTGTCTTCGTCGACGATCTGCTCGGGCGAGGGATCCGCTACAAGGCGGTGGCGCTGGCCGAGCTGTTCATCGCCCAGAACTTCCAGGGCTTCATCGACAAGGTGCACCGCCGGTTCGAGATGACGGCGCGCCAGTGGGTGCAGAAGTTCGGCGACGAGACGCCCGAGGTGATCCGCAAGGCCGCCGAGACCGAGCCCGAGCGCAAGTTCGAGCTGATCCACTGTGTGAAGCCCCGCGAGGACGCGGACTGGTCTCGCGCCGACTATCGCGGCATGCCGTTCGCCTCCTACTACGTCAGTTTCGAGGGGCGGAAGCTCATGCGCGAGGGCGGCTATCGCTCGATGCGCTACTGCGTTTCTCGGTACGTCACCGCGCCCCGCGAGACCTACGGCCGCTCGCCGGCCATGACGGTGCTGGCTGACATCAAGACGGCCAACCAGCAGGCCAAGACCCTGCTGCAGACCGGCGAGCTTGTGGCGCGCCCTCCCATGCTGCTGAGCGATGACGGATCGCTTGGCCCGTTCAAAATGCAGCCTGGCGCTTACAACTACGGCGCGCTTGGTCCCAACGGTGAAGCCCTGGCCACGCCGCTTCAGGTCGGCGCCAACTTCCCGATCACCCTGGAGATGCAGCAGGACACGCGCCGGACAATCAATGACGCGTTCCTGGTCGAGCTTTTCCGCGCCCTGATGGAGAACCCGAGCATGACGGCGACCCAGGCCATGCTCATCGCCCAGCAACAGGGCATGCTTCTGGGGCCGACCATGGGCCGCCAGCAGTCGGAGCTTCTGGGCCCGCTAATCGAGGCGGAGATCGACATCCTGTCCCAGGCTAGCGCCCTACCGCCGCCGCCGGACGAGCTCGACGCCTACGAGGTCGAGTACAACTCGCCGCTCTCTCGGGCCCAGCGCGCCGAAGAGGGCGTGGCCATCACGCGGACCCTGGAGCAGGCCGCCGTCGTCGCTCAGTACGACGAAAGGGCAGTCCGGGTCCTGAAGGGCGAAGACATGCTGCGCGACCTGGCCCAGATCAACGGCCTGAAGCCGTCGCACATGCGCACGCCCGAAGAGATGGCCGCGCTCGATGCCCAGGAGGCGCAGCAGCAGCAGATCGCCGAGACCCTCGGAGCCGCTGAGGTCGCCGCTAAGGCGGCCAGGGACTTCGCTCAGGCCCAGGCCATCGCCGGCGCCGCGCCCGGCCAAGTCGCGCCCCAACTGCTTCCGGCGGGGGCGTGACCATGACCAGTGAAGCCCTGGACGACTGGCGGGTCCTGTCGGCGGTGTGGTCGCCGATCGAGACGGCGCCGCGGGATGGTACGGAACTGCTGCTCTACGGCGACGGCTCATGCGTGATCGGCCACTGGAGCGGCTCGTCGTGGGATGACGGCGACTTCCGCAGCCGCATAACCGGTCTGACCCACTGGATGGATCTCCCGCCTGGCCCGGGCGTGGATCCAACGCCGTCGGAGGTCTCGGTATGAGCGACGAAGGCTGGATCTTCTACGGTTTCGGCGCGGCGCATTCGGTCCGGGAGGAGTCGCCGCCAGCGCCGCGGCTCGCGGGCCTCCGCTCGGTCAAGAACCTGCAGGGTGGCGTGCTCATCAAGCAGCCCGCGCAGCCTCGAAATCCTATCGGCTTTCATACGGGGCGCCCGCGTGCTTGACCGCTTTCATCGCCTGCTGAACCGCCGCCAAGCGTACCGCCGCGCGTTCAGCCTCGACAATCACGGCCATCCGCTCGGCGACGGCCGTGTCGTGCTGGCTGACCTCAAGAAGTTCGCCCGCCTGCCGGATCCGCCGATCGTGCGGGACGGCCAGGGGCGGGTCGATCCCATCGCCTCCGCGGTCCTCGCCGGCCGCCAGGAGGTCGTCAACCGCATCATCGCGACACTGCACATCGACGATCGCGTGATGCTCAACCTCCAGGAAGAAGACCATGAGCGTTGAAGGCAGCGAAAGAACCCCGAGTTGCAACCTTCGCTTCGCACGTTCCGGCGGCGTCACATGCAGCCTGAAAGACCTTAAGGCTTCGATCGCTCGCTTCGAAGCTCAGCGAGTGCTGGCCGCCAACGACCTCGGCGTCGAGATAGACGAGGTGGAAACGATGATTTCGGCCATTTGGCTGGAGGACGTGCCCGCCGCCTCGCTCCATCTGCATGCCGTCTATTCCCGCAAAACCGCTGCTGAGGGTGCGAAATGACCGATACCACGACCGGCGCCGCCGACCTCCTCGATCCGCCGTCGGCCGCTGCTGCGGCTGGCGACGCCCAGCTGCCAGCCGCTCCCGCCGCGCCGGCGGACAAGCCGTGGTTCGACGGCATTCAGGACGCCGACCTGAAAGGCTGGCTCCAGAACAAGAACTTCCCGTCCGTGGACGTGGCCATGAGCAGCTATCGCGGTCTTGAGACCGTGATGGGCCGCGACAAGGTCCCGCTGCCCAAGGACGACGCCGACACCGAGGGCTGGGAACGCCTGGCCAAGGCGGCCGGCCGCCCTGAGACCCCGGAAGGCTACGGGCTCGACAAGCTGGAAGGCGCCGACGAAGGCTTCGCCAAGAACGTCGCGACCTGGCTGCACGAGGCCGGCGTCGGCGCGCGAGGCGCCAAGCTCATGGCTGAGCGCTGGAACGCCTTCATGGCCGAACAAGCCAAGGCCGCCCAGACCGAGTTCGAGACCCAGAGCCGCAAGGACGTCTCGGACCTGCGCGCCGAGTGGGGCGCAGCCGCCGAAGAGAACTTCGAGCACTTCCGGCGCGGCGCCCGCCAGTTCGGCGTCGACAAGGAGGCGATGAAGTCGATCGAGGTCGCGCTCGGCACCAAGAAGGCGATGGATCTCTTCGCCAAGATCGGCAAGGGCCTGGGCGAGGACAGCTATATCGAGGGCGACGGCGTCAAGCAGTTCGGCATGACCATCGAAGGCGCCACCGCCCGGCGCAACGCGCTGATGGGCGACAAGGAATGGGTCGGCCGGTACGTCAACGGCGGCGCGGCCGAGAAGGCCGAGATGGAGAAGCTCAACGCCGTCATCGCCGGCGGCCGACCGCAATGAGCGGGCCGGCCGTCGCCCTTGAACCGGACGTGGCAGTCAGGCTTGAGGTGCTAAAATTGGTCAACCGCTTCGATCTGGCCCCCCAGCAGATCATCGAGCGAGCCGCGGCCTTTGAGCAGTTCGTCCAGCAGGGCGCGCCGATCAAGGGCCGCAAGGCCGACAAGGGTCAAGCCCCGGCCACCTGACGACTTCTAGGCCCCGCATGCGCGGACAAGCCGATCGGACTTGAAACCCCAATCGGAGATGTCCGCCATGACGGCGCCCGTCGATACCTTCTACGTCCAGCAATACGCGACCAACGTCACCCTGCTGCTCCAACAAGCGGACAGCCGCTTTGAGCGCGCCGTCACCACCGGCAGCTATAAAGGCGAAGCCGCCTCGCCCGTCGAGCAGGTCKGCGCCATCCGCGCCCAGAAGAACGGTGGCCGCGGTCAGCAAGTCCGCCCGATCGAGGCCCCGACCGACCGTCCCTGGGTTTATCCTGAGGACTTCAACGTGCCGCAGCTCGTCTACGGCGCGGACAAGCTGCGCATGGTCGTGGACCCGACCAGTTCCTACAACCAGAACGCTGCGCAAGCCCTGCGCCGTGCGAAGGACGAAGAGGTCTGCGCGGCCTTCTTCGCTGACCGCCAGACGGGCAAGGCTGGCGGGACCACGACCCAGTTTCTGGCTGCCAACCGCGGGAGCGTGGATCTGGGGGGCACCGGAACCGGGCTCAACGTCGCGAAGCTGCGGTTCGCCAAACGCCGGCTCCTGGGCGCCAACATCGACGAGAGCGAGCAACTGTTCTGCGCCATCGACGCCGAGCAGAACGACAACCTGCTCAACGAAATCCAGGTCGTGTCCTCGGACTTCAACGGAGGCAATGCGCCTCTGGTCGAGGGCAACGTCGTCAAGCGCTTCCTCGGTTTCAACTTCATCCACTACGAGGATCTGCAGTTGAACGGCGCCGGCCACCGTCGTGTCCCGGTGTGGGCCAAGTCGGGCATGCATCTCGGGATCTGGAACGACATCAAGAACAGCATCTCGATCCGCGATGATCTCGAAGACCTGCCCTACCAGCTCTACTCCCAAATGACCGCGGGGGCGACGCGGCTGGAAGAGAAGAAGGTCGTCGAGCTTCCCTGCTTCACCGCCTAATCGCCAGCCCTAAAGGAGTGGCATCATGCCCGTCGTCAACACCAAGGCCACGGCGATCTCGAACCGGGACGCCAAGCCCAAGATCCTCAACAACGGCTGGCTGGACGGCGGTTCGCTGCGCACCAAGCGCGGCACCGTCGAGAAGGCCACCACCGACAGCAACGCCAGCGTCTATCGCTTCTTCGCGATCCGCTCGACCGACGTCCTGTCGTCGCTGGAACTGTTCAACGACGCCCTGGCCGGCGCCACCGACTGCGACGTCGGGCTCTACCTGCCGGCAAAGGCCGGCGGCGGGGTGGTCGACGCCGACATCTTCGCTGACGGCATCAGCCTGGCCAGCGCGTCGACCACGGGCAGCAGCCTGACCTTCGCGGTGACCGACATCGCCAAGATCGAGAAGCGTGTCTGGGAACTGCTCGGCCTGAGCGCCGATCCGTTCCTGGAATACGACGTCTGCCTGACCGCCAACACCGCAGGCTCGGCCGCCGGCACCATCTCGCTTCGCGCCACCGTCGTCGGCGGCAACTGAGCCGGTCCTGCTCCGCCTGCGTGGACTGCCTGGGGCGGGGTTTCGACCTCGCCCCTTTTCATAGGAGGGCCAGATGGCCAATCGCTTCTACAGCGTTCAGATCGGCGGCGGGATGAAGACCGACGTCACGGAGACGACGAGCACCACGGCCAGCGCCCCGTTCGAGCTGCGCGTGAGCTATGACGCTACCGGCGGCAGCAAAGTCGCCGTCCTGAAGGCCCTGGAGGCGCTGCGTCAGCGCCTGACCGAGGGCAAGTGGCCGCCGGTCTAGATCTCGCATGGCCGCCTCGCAAACCGTCGTCGGCAACGCCGCGCTGATCAAGATCGGCGTGGCGACCGTGGTCGACTTCGGCGACCCCACCAAGCAGGCGCGCCTTCTGACGGCGCGCTTTACGGCGTTGCGGGACCTGGAACTGAGATCCCACCCGTGGACCTTCGCCATGACCCGGGCGCAACTGCCGGCCGAGGCCGTGACGCCGGCGTTTCAGTACGCCCGCCAGTTCGTCGCGCCGGCCGACTGCTTGCGCCTGCATCGGATCGGCGACTACGACGCAACCCTCGGCCTGGCGCTCTACGACGGCGGCGGGCGGGCGCTCTACCAACTGGAAAGCGGTCGGATCCTGACCGATCTCGGCGCACCGCTGAACATCCGCTACGTCCGCCGCGAGGCCGACACGACCCGTTGGGATCCATGCTTTGAGGAGGCGCTGGCCTGCCGGATCGCGATGGATCTCGCCGAGCCGCTGACGCAGAGCGACGCCAAGATCCAGCGCGCGGCCGCCATGTACAAGGAAGCCATCAAGGAGGCTCGGCGCCAGAACGCGATCGAGAAGGCGGCTGAGAGCATGCCTGACGGCTCTTGGGTCATGGCGAGGCTCTGATGCGCGCCGATCCGATCTACACCAGCTTCAACGGTGGCGAGGTCTCGCCCCTGCTCGGCGGCCGGCCCGACCTCGAAAAGTGGAACGCCGCGCTGCAGGTCTGCCAGAACCTGATCCCGCGGGTTCAGGGGGCGCTCACCCGGCGCGGCGGCACGCGCTATGTCGCCCCGATCAAGACCGCTGCGAACAAGTCGTGGCTGATGGCCTTCACCTACTCGCGCAATGACGCCTTCGTTCTGGAATTTGGCGACGGCTATGTCCGGTTTTTCCGCAACCGCGGCGTCCTGACGACCGGCGCCGTGGCGGCGTGGAACTCGGTCACTGGCTACGCTATAGGCGACCTCGTACTGCAGGGCGGGGTTCGCTACTACGCCAAGGCGACCAGCATCAACCAGTCGCCGCCGAACGCCACCTACTGGCACCCCTTGACTGCCGACATCTACGAAATTCCGAGCCCGTACGCCCTGGCCGATCTGACCGCGGCCGATGGCTCGTTCGCGCTGAAGTTCGAGCAGTCGGGCGATATCCTCTACATCACCCACTCTGCCAAGACCTATGCGCCGCGCACGCTGACCCGATCGGGCAATGTCCGGTGGATCTTCGCGCTGTTCACGCCCGAGGGCGGGCCCTTCAAGGACGGAAACCAGAACCAGGCCCTACAGGTCCACGCGAGCGGCACGCTCACTGTCGGCGCCACGGCGACTGTCACAAGCAACGTACCCGGCGTGTTCGGTCCCTCAAACGTGGGGGCCCTGTTCTACCTCGAGGTACAGGATGGCACGAATGAGAAGCCTTGGGAGGTCTACCAGAAGGCCGTCGTCGGAAACGTCCGCATTTCCGATGGCAAATACTACGTCTGCACCCAAATCGGTCCGCCTGTGGGCTCACAGACGAACGTGACGGGACAGGAGAAGCCTGTTCACACCAGCGGGAAGTACTGGGACGGCGACGGCGAGGATCTTCTGCAAGACAACTATGGCAGCATCGGCGCCGAGTGGCTCTATCAGCACCCTGGATATGGATGGCTGAAGATCACCGGCTACACCTCGACCCTTGAGATGACAGGCCAGGTTCTGAGTCTCCTGCCCGATCAGGTGGCAGGCTCCAACGTCACCTGGCGGTGGGCGCATGGAGCGTGGTCGGATGTCGACGGGTGGCCCAACAACGTGTGCTTCTACCGTGAGCGCCTGACGTTCTTCCGCGACACGAAGGTGTGGGCGTCCGTCGCCGGCGACTTCGCCAACTTCAAGGCCAAGGAGTTTGGAGAGACGCTCCCCGACAGCGCCGTCTCGATCGACGTTCAGTCCCAGCAGGGCAACCCCATCCTATGGGTCAAGCCGCTGAAGGGCCGGCTGTTCGTCGGCACAGCTGCCGGCGTTCACTCGATAGACCAACAAACCAACCAGCAGGTCTTCGGGCCCGGCAACACCAAGCAGAACCCCGAGACCGCGGTGGGAGGCACGTCGGTGGCGGCGTTACAGATCGGCTCGGATGCGGTCTTTGTCGGCAAAGGCGGTCGTAAGCTGCGGCGCCTGACAGTCTCTCAGGCCGGCGACGGCTTTGATGCGGTCGACCTGAACAAGTATCGCGGCGGTCTGGCGTCCAGCATTACCTGGATCGCCTGGGCGCAGAACCCCCACGAAGTGATCTGGGCCGGCTGCGCGAATGGCGACCTAAAGGGCCTGACTTTCATGCAGGAGGACGGCGTTTTCGGCTGGCATAGCCATCCGATCGGCGGCGCCGGGATCGTCGAAGCCGGCTGCGTGATCCCTTCCCCTGACGGCACGCGCGACGACCTCTGGCTGATCGTTCGGCGCACCATCAATGGCGCCACGGCCCGGTACGTTGAGTATATCGGTGAGGAGCTCGACTTCGACATTTCGGAGGACCAGAGTCTGGTCGTCTATGGTGACAGCGGCCTGACCTATTCAGGCGCGGCCACAACGACCCTGACGGGCCTCGGACACCTGGAAGGCCAGGTCGTGAACGTGAAGGTCAACGGCGCGGCGCATCCCCAACGCACGGTGAGCGGCGGCTCCATCGACCTTAACATCGAGGCCACCACAGCGACGGTGTCACTGCCGGCGCCGTATCGCGGCAAGCTCATGCCGATCGAGGCCGGCGGCAACGCGGGCACCGCCCAAGGCAAGATCAAGCGCATCCATCGTCTGAAGGCTCGCTTGGTGGCCACGCTGGGGGGCGCGTTCGGGCCCGATTTCGACAACCTGGACGCCGTCCAGTACCGCAATGCCTATGACCTCATGGACCAGCCGCCGGCGCTACTCACGGGGGACACCGAAGAGATCGCTTTTCCGGGCGACTACGACGGCCAAGCCACGATCGCCTTCGGCGGCGGCGACGCCGACGACTTCCCGTTCAACCTCATCGCCCTGATGCCGGAGCTTTCTACGTCGTGAGGGTTGTTCCGATGACCGCGGCGCACTTGGAGGCGCTGGTCCTGCAGCCGGCCCAGAGCGCTTGGCGCGACAAGTTGCAACGCGTCCAGATCGAGGCCTTGGTCGCGTCGGACGGCTGGACTGCGCTGAATGGCGACGAGGTGGTGGGCTGCGGCGGCGTGATCGACCATAGCGGCGGACGCGGCGAGGCGTGGGCCCTTCTCGCTGGGGGCGCTGGCGCCCAGCTTGTCTCGATCACCAGGGCCGTGCGCCGCTTCCTGGCGGCTGCTCCTTACCGCCGCGTCGAAGCTGTGACCGCCTGCAATTTCCCGCCAGCCCGCCGCTGGGTGACAATGCTGGGGTTCCGCTTCGAAGGCCTCATGAGCGCCTACTGCGATGACGGATCGGACGCGGAGCGCTGGGCGAGGACTTAAGGATGGCCGCACCTCTGATGCTTGCCGGTAGCGCCGTCGGAGCGCTCGGCGCCCTGCAGAGCGGCTACGCCCAGGCCGGACAGTACAACGCTCAGGCGGGCGCTGCCGCCTACAACCGCGACCTTGCCCGCCAGAACGCTGACACGGTTTCGGCCCAGGCCAATGCGCGTGAGGAGCAGATCCGTCGCGAGGGTCGCCAGACGCTCGGCGCACAGCGCGGAGCAATAGCCGAGAGCGGCACGGGCTTCACGGGCTCCAATCTCGACATCATGCAGCAGGACGCCGCGAACTTGGCGCTCGATGCCTTGAACGCGCGCTACGAAGGCGCTCTGTCTCGCACCTCGTACGAGAATGAAGCTGCGGGCCAGGAGTATCAGCGCAAGGCCGCCAAGAAGGCCGCCGGCAACGCCAAGATCGCTGGCTGGATCGGTGCGGGCTCCAGCCTGCTATCGGGCAGCGGCAACTATCTCAAGGCTGGCGGTAAAATCCCCTCGTTCGGCTTCGGGAACTGATCCATGGCCCTCGTCCCCCGTTATGAGCAGCGCACCCGCACGGCGCTTGGAGGCGTCTCTGGAGGACTGCGCGGCGTCGACACCGGCAGCGAACTGATCGGCCAGGCGCTACAGCGCGCCGGCAATGCGGTCACCGGCTTCGGCGACGATGTCCACGGCCTTGAAAAAGCCCAGGCCACCGCAGCGCGGAAGATCCAGGATCAGGCCGACGAGTCGTGGTGGACCGGACAGGCGCCGGACGCCTCGCTCAACATCGCCAAGGCGGTCTCGGACGTCCGCGCCGCCACGCCCGACAACGGCCAGGGCTATGCCGACAGTGTGCGACTGGCCGTCGAGAAGGAGTATGCTCCCTATGAGGCCCAGGCCAAGACGGCCAAGGCCCGCGAGTTGGTGGCTAAGGCGAAGGCCGACGCGCTGACCCGCTATGGCGAGGCGGCGGTCACCTATCAGCGAAACGCCTACGAGACGTGGCGCGGCGCTCAGAACGACCTGGCCCGCTCCAAGGCCGTCGATGCCGTGCGCGCCGCGCCGCTCGACATGGTGGACGATATCGTCGCCTCGTCCGTGGCCGCGTTCGACGGCTCGCTGGGCGACCTAGATCCCATCGACCGCGTGAAGGCTCGCGCTGAGTTCGGCAAGGACGTCGCTGCTGCTGCCTATGAGCGTCGCGTGCTCGAGACTGCCGAAG
Organism: Caulobacter sp. 10L414; assembly: GCF_056395525.1. Classification (NCBI taxonomy): domain Bacteria; kingdom Pseudomonadati; phylum Pseudomonadota; class Alphaproteobacteria; order Caulobacterales; family Caulobacteraceae; genus Caulobacter; species Caulobacter sp. 10L414. Next base: position 22,933 of record NZ_JBFTJR010000024.1, on the reverse strand, counting down.
CCACCGGAAAGGTGACGGGGGGAACGGTCGCCGACGCGGTCAACCGGATCATCGACAAGCGCGAAGGGACTGGCCTTAACCCGAACGACAACGGCCGACCGTCGAAGTTCGGCATTCGCGCCGACAAGGCCGACGGCACGCGCAATGGCATCCCGGTCAAGGATCTGACCCGGGAGCAGGCCTTCGACATCTACATGAAGGAGTACGCCTCGGAGATTGGGCTCAACGAGGTGACCTTCGCCCAGAACCCGGCTTATGCCGAGGTGCTGCTGGATGCAGCTGTCAACCATGGCGCGGGCACGGCCAAGAAGCTGGCCGACCAGGCCGGCGGCGACTGGCGCAAGCTGATCGGCCTGCGCGTCGCCGAATACGAACGCTTGGCGCGCGAGAACCCGGCGAAGTATGGCGACGACTTGGCCGGCTGGCGCAAGCGCATGCAGGGCCTGGAGCGGGATGCCGCGTCCTTGGAGCGCCGCGGACCTGATCTCGTCTCGCTGCTGACGCCGCCCGAGGCCAAGGCCGCCGCGATCAAGAAGGCCGAGACGGCGGTGGCCACTCGCAACGACCGCAAGCGCGGCGAGTTGGACATCGCGATTGAGCGCGGCACGGCCGGCGCCGCCGACATCGAGCGCGGCGTTCGCGAAGGCTGGATTGAGCGCGGCTCACCCGATTGGGTATCGCTCACCAAGACCGCCGACGTGGCGGTCAAGAAAGCGCAGAAGGCCGCCGAACAGCAAGCGCGCCTCAACCTGGCACTCCAGCAAGGGGTCCCGCTCGATCCGCACAGCACCGAAGATCGTAAGGCGATGAACGCCGACTACGACGCGCGGGCCGGCGGTTGGGCGCCCGACCAGTGGGCGGCGCAATCCATCCAGTACGCTCGCAAGGTCGGGATGGTCCCCGATGGCCTGAAGGGCAGGATCACGGGCGGCCTGCGATCGGCCAACCCTGACCAGCGCCTGGCCGCGGCTAAGACTTACGCCGACCTTCGCGCTCAGGCCCCGAACACGGTGCGCGAGTTCAGCGACGACGACGTGCGCGACGCCAACCTGATGATCTCCTACGCCCGCATGGGCCTCTCGCCCAAGGAGGCGGCCGACGCGATCGCGCTGGGTCAGAAACTGACGAACGACGAGCGGACGGCCAGAGATCACGCCTTCACCGCCGCACTCGGCCCCAAACAGCAGGAGGCCGACAACTTCCTGGCCAAGGCGATCAGTGGCGACAAGGCCGTACAGGAAGATCGCGGCTTCCTCGGAGCCAGGTTCGACGTGCCGCCGGAGATGATGGCCGACTTCAAGCGCGCCTCGCAGCTGGCCTACCGCCGCACCGGCGACGTCAACGCGGCGATGAACGCTGGCTACGACCAGATTTCCCGCGCCTGGGGGCCGTCTGTCTTCAACGGCAAGCCCGTGTTCATGAAGAACGCGCCGGAGGTGGTCTACGGCGTACCTGGGCAGTCGGCCTCTGACAACGCCAAATGGATCCGTCGGCAGCTCGCCGAGCAGACCAACATGCACGGCGAGGCCAAGGACCTGCGGCTGATCGAAAGCCCGCTCCAGCGCGGTGGCCGGCCCGTCTACTTCATCATGAAGGCCGGCGAGAATGGTGCCCTTGAGCCGGTCTCGAAGGGTGGCCAGCCGCTCTACTTCCAGCCGGACTGGAACACGAGCCCGACCAAGAAGGATCAGGACAAGAAGGCGGCGGAGGCCCGGGACAAGGAAATGGCCAGGGCCAGGGCCACCCGCGATCGCCTCGGTGTCATCGATCCGACCCTGACCACCATCGGCGCCGTGCCGGCGCGCGCGGGAGGAATGTAGTGGGCGTCTTCACTGAGCAGGAACTCCAGCCCGCCGGTTTGGCCGGCTTCGCCCCTCGCGCACCCAATCCGGCCAAGCCCGGACTGGGCGAGACGATCGGCTCGGCGTTCACGCAGAACAACACCGTCGGCAGCGCTATCGGCGCCTTCCGCGACACCTTCGCAATGACTGAGGCGGCCAGGAGCAATCCGGTCGACTTCGACCCACTCGCGGATCTGCCCGAGGACTATCAACCCTACGCCTCGTCTTTCATCGAGGCGATCAATCCTGGCCAGGTGGAGATCATCAAGCGCCGGGTCGACGACGAGATCCGTGCCCGAGAAGTCTTGGCGCGGGCCGGCGCGCCAGGCGTCGTCGCCTCGATCGGCGCGGGCATCCTCGACCCCGTGAACCTGATCCCGGTCGGTGGTTGGGCGGCGAAAGGCGCCAAGGGTGCAAGCGTGCTCGGCCGCATCGGCGAAGGAGCGCTCGTTGGCGGCCTCTCAGCATCGGCCGCCGAGGGGGTGCTGATGGCGACCCAAGAGGATCGCTCCTATCAGGAGGCGGCCACCAACATCGGCGCCGGCGTCGTCCTGGGTGGAGCACTGGGCGGCGCGTTGGGGCTCTTCAACGCCTCGCCGATGGCTGGCAAGGTCAGCGAGCGCTTCGCATCGGAATGGGACGCGGCGAGGAGTGGCGGTTCGTCCGTCGGCGCCGCGCAGCGCATCACCGGAGATGATGCGCGCCCCGCGTCGGCGCTGGGTCTCGAAAAGCTGGAGGCCAAGAACCCCGTCAGCGACAATCCGCTGCTGCGTTCTCTCACCTCGACCAATCCCGAAGTGGCGCGCGTCGCCGCCGAATTGGCCGAGACGCCATACTACCTGCAGGGCAATGACCGCGGTGTGGCGTCGCCGCTGGCGGCTGAGACCCGCATCAAGCAGTGGCAGGGACCGCTCGCGCAGGGTCTCGGCGAGATGGACGACGCCTTCGCGCGCTATCGCTTCAGCCGGGATCGCAAACTCTTCGACCAGACCCGGGCGGGCGTCCAGGATCTGACCGGCCAGGCGGCCGGCAAGCTCTCCTACAGCCAGTTCAAGCAGGAGGTGGGCAAGGCCATGCGCCGCGGCGATGCCCACGACATACCCGAGGTCGCCGAAGCCGCCCAAGCCATCCGCCGCAGGATCTTCGACCCATTGAAGGACCAGGCGATCGAACTTGGGCTGCTGCCGGAAGGTGTCGATGTCGCGACCGCCGACAGCTATCTGACGCGGGTCTACAACCTCGAAAAGATCGTCGAGAACAGGAACGACTTCACCCGGCGCCTGCAGGACTGGTTCGCCGGAGGCCTGCAGCAGAGCTACGAGGGCAACCGCGTCACGACGGTGGAGCGGATCAAGGATCTGACCGGCCAGATTTCGGACCTCCGCCTGAGTCCGGATGATCGGCTCGCGGTCCTCGGCCAGATCAAGGACGATCTGCTGACGTTGGCACAGAAGGACCCGGCCATCACCCAGATCGCCGAGCAATACCGAGCCCAGCAGCAGGCGCTGCGCCAGGCGACAAAGTCTGGTGATGAGGCGGCGAGGACCGCGGCGCGCGACGCGCTGGACCAACTGAAGGCCCAGGGCGGCGGCGAGCTCGATCTCTATCTGAAGGAGCGCGGCCGGCTGCGCGGGCGCCAGGACCGGGTCAACTTCAACTACGCCGGCCTCAACGCCCGGGTGGAAAAGGCGCTTGAGCGCATCGCCGACCTGGAGGAGGAAAGCGCCAAGAGCGTCGAGCGCCTAGTCGGGCGCGGCCGTACGCTGGAGCGCAGCATTCGCAGTCTGGACCCTGCCAATGCCAAGGCCGAGGTAGCGCGGCTTCGCAACGCCTTCGCCCTGGAGGCGGAAAAGGCCGATGCGGCGCTTGAACGGGCGACCAAGGCCGCCGATCGGACGCGCGACGCCGGCGATGACGCCGCCGCGTCAGCGCGGCTGGACGAAGAAGTGCAGCGCCAGGCCGCCCGGGCCGAGCGCCTGAGTAAGATCGCCGACCGCCTGGAAAAGGCCGAGGCCAAGGACCCGGCCGCGATGCTGGCCGACGTGCGCGCCAGCATCAAGGAGAGCGCCGAGATAGCAGCCAAGGCCACGATGCGGCGTGGTGAGATGGCGGCCCGTTTCAGGCAGCGCATCGCCGCCATGGGCCCCGAGGTTGTCGACGAGCAGATCAAGGGGCTGGAAAAGCGGATCCGCTCAGCGGAGGCCAAGTTCTACGACCGTTGGGAGACCGGCGCCCAAGGCAAGGGTGTCGATCTGAACACGCCGGGCGGCGGCCAGTTTTCCGACGAAGCTGGCCGGATCGCACAGGAGGTGGTGGCGAAACTGCTGGGCGGCGCGCCCGGGCGGACCTCCTACGACGTCACCCCCAATATCCGGGGCCCGATGCGCGAGCGGGTGCTGAACGTGCCTGACAGCCTGATCGAAGACTTCCTGGAGAGCGACGTCGAGCGCGTCGCCCGGGTCTATGCCCGCACCATGGCCGCCGACGTAGAGCTCTCCCGGGCTTTCGGCCGGCCGGACATGGCCGACACCATCGGCGAAATCCAGCGATCCTATGAACCGCTGGTGGCCAAGGCCAAAGACGGAGCCGAGCAGACCCGGCTGAAGAAGGCGCTCGATCGGGACGTGCGCGACCTTGAGGCCATGCGCGACCGCATCCGCGGGACCTATGGCGTGCCGGACAATCCGATGGGCTTGGCCGTCCGCACTGCGCGGTCGCTGCGGACCATCAACTACCTGCGTATGCTGGGCGGGATGACGCTGTCGGCCATTCCGGATGTGGCCCGTCCGATCATGGTTCACGGCCTGGGCCGAGTGATGGGCGATGGCCTGGCGCCGCTGGTGCGTAACTTCAGAGGGACGCGGCTGGCGGCCGCCGAGGTGAAACTGGCCGGCACGGCGCTGGACATGGTGCTCGACAGCCGGGCCCAGCAACTCGCGGACGTGTTCGAGGACTTCGGTCGCTATTCCAAGGTCGAGCGCGCCATCACCTACGCAGGCGAGAAGATGGGCGTGGTGTCGGGCATGTCGCTCTGGAACGCCGGCATGAAGCAGATGGTCGGGCTCATCACCCAGACGCGGACGCTGAAGGCGATCACCCAGGGAGCCAGCCCCGCCGAAGCGCGGCGCCTTGCCTTCCTCGGGATCGACGAGGACATGGCTAGCCGCATCGCCAAGCAGTTCAAGGCGCACGGCGACAAAGACGGTGGCGTCTGGCTGGCCAATACTGTCGACTGGACCGACTTCGAGGCCGCCGCCGCCTATCGCGGCGCCCTGGCCAAGGAAGTCGACCTGATAATCGCCACGCCCGGCCAGGAAAAGCCGCTGTGGATGTCGAGCGAGCTGGGCAAGACGATAGGCCAGTTCAAGACCTTCACCTTCTCGTCGATGTCGCGAGTCATGCTGAACGGTCTCCAGCAGCGCGACGCCAACGTGCTGCAGGGTTTCGTCGCGGCTGTCGCGCTGGGGATGCTGGCCTATGCCGTGAAGTCGAAGGTGGCCGGCAAGGATGTTTCGGAAGACCCGCGCAAGTGGATCTCCGAGGGGCTGGACCAGTCCGGCACGCTGGGCTGGATCTTCGAAGCCAACAACATCGCCGAGAAGGTGACGCGCGGCCGGGTCGKGTTGAACGCCGCCATGGGCCTGCCGCCATCGTCCCGCTACGCCTCGCGCAACATCTCCGACACCCTGCTGGGCCCCTCGGTCGGCACTGTCGACGATGCGGCCGCGATTGTCGGAGCTACGGCCGAAGGAAAGGTCTCGCGATCGGATCTGCACAAGGCGCGCCGCCTGCTGCCGTTCCAGAACCTCTTCTATCTGCGCTGGCTGCTCGACCACGTCGAGGACGAGGCCGGCGACGCCATGGATCTACCGGAGAAGCCGAACTGATGATCGAATTTGCTGTGTCGGCGGCGGCCGGCCTAACGACTCTGTTGTGCGTCCTCATCCTAAGCAGCCGGGCGAAGGCCGCCTGGCCGAAAGGACTGGCCGCCATCTTGCTGGTCGTGGCGCTCGGCGTGGTGGTCTTCTACCCGCGCGCACCGCATCGTTCGGTCGACGCGGACACCTGCGGCTCCGGCTACATGAAGTACGAGTGCTAGTCGCGGGGTAGAATTCCCCAACCGCTTCGATTGGCCCCGCACGCGTGGACAAGCCGTCAGGCCCTGAACTCCCAGGTCGCCATGACGCCGCGCAAGTTCCTCGCCGCCTTTCTGATCGGATCGCTGTTCGCCACCGGCGCAATGGCCCAGGGGCGCCAGACCGAAAACCGCAGCGCCTATGATCCTGCGGTCGACGCCCAACGGGTCGTGATCAGGTCGTCCACGGGCAGCGCTGCTCCGGCCGGAACGACTGGCGATCCCGTGGCCGTGCAGGGCAACGTCGCCTCCGCACAGACCGACAGCGGCAACCCGGTCAAGATCGGCTGCTATGCCATGTCGACGGCGCCGACCGCGGTGACGAACGGCCAGCGAGAGGACGTCTGGTGCGGCCTGCGCGGCCAACTGGCCATCGTCCAGACCGACATGGCCGGCAACCTGACCACGTTGCGAGCGAACAACGCCGCGATCGCGTCCAGCGGCGCCACGGTCTTTCCCGCGGGTCTTTCGCTGAACTTCTGCTGGGACGGCGCCCAGTGGATTCTGGCGTCGGCGTGTCCGAGTTCTGCGACAGCCGCCGGCCTGGCGGCGGTGACGGGGGTTTCGTCGACCGGCATCGTGCTCAAGGCTTCGGCCGGGAACGTCTATGACCTGAGCGTCGTGGCGCCGGCCAGCGCTGGCTACGTCCAACTTCTGAACCTCACGGCCGTGCCGGCGGATGCCACCACGAACACGCCGATCTGGTGCATGCCTCTGGCGGCGAGCGCGGGCCTCGACAAGACCTTTGCCGTGCCGCGCGTGGCATCGACCGGCGCGGTGCTCCTGTTCTCGTCCACGGCCTGCGGCGCCAGCCTGACGAAGGTGGCGGCGCCCTATCTCGCTGGGGCGGCGAAGTGAGCCGGATCCCGCTCTCAACGACCCAGGACCGCATCGTCATGGTGGCCTGTGTGGCGGCCATGGCCCTGGCGGCGATCATGCCGTCGCTGATGCAGCCATCCGCGGCCCAGATGGGCGTGAGTAATCCCGCCGCCGTGCCGCTGCCGTCCAACATGGTCCCGCCGTCGGAGACGGTCGGCGGCGGCGTGGGGACCGACGTGGCCATGTACGCCCTGCCGGATCACACCCATCCGCGGATCACTCGCGTGGCCGTGGTGAACACCGACGCTTCGGGAAACTGGTCGGTGACGTGGTCCAGCGCCCTCGCGGCGACGCCTGGTGTCTTCGCCATCCCGGTCAACTCCGGCTCGCAGCCGGTGACCTGCAACGTCACCACCCGCACCACCACAACGGCGGCCGGCAAGTGCTGGACGGCCCAGACCACGCTGCTGAACCTGTCGATCATCACGGCGGGCCTGACCCTTTCGCCCTATGGCGCTTCCCTGGCCGGCATCCCGGTCCAGGTGATCGCTGTGCCGACTACACAATAGGATCTGCCGGATGGCCGAGGACGTGGCAACGACAGCGGCGGGCGTGGCCGCCGCTGTTTCCGGCGAAGGCACGCCAAGCACCGTGAAGGTGTCCAGGCCGACCACGGGCGCGGTCTGGACGCTCTTTGCTGGTCTGGTCGGAGTGGCCATCGTCGCCCTGCTGATCGGCGGGGCCCTGACCTTCGCGCCCTGGCCCGAAATGACCGCCAACCGGCGTGTCTGGTTCCTGGGCTGGGCGCTTCTCGTCGCCGTCGCCTGCATCCCCCTCTTCGCCTTCGCGCTGGCCTCGCCCTGGGTCGGGCGCGTCGAGGCGTCCGCCGGGTCAAACCACATCGCTCTGGAGGGCCGGGAGTGACCGAGCAGGACATCCTGAACAACGTCACCCTTCAGAAGATCCTGACGGAGGTGAAGGGTCTCACGACCAAGGTCGACAGCCTCACCGACGCCGTGGGCTGGGAAAAGCTCGACGAGAAGGGCGAGCCCATCGGCACCGGCCTCACGGGCCGGGTCATGCGGGTCGAGAACAACGTCAAGGCCAAGGTCACGGCCTTCGACGGGATGCGCAAGTACGCCACCGGCGCCACCGCCGGGATGGGGCTGATGATGGTCGCGATCTGGTGGCTGATCTCCGACAAGATCCAGGAGATGCTGAAGTGACGCCTTCCGCTCGCTGCGCCAGCTTCATCAAGGGCTACGAGAAGTGCCGGCTGACGGCCTACCTGCCGACCAAGGACGATGTTCCGACCATCGGCTGGGGCTCGACGGGCCCCGACATCAAGCTGGGCATGACCTGGACCCAGGCCCAGGCCGACGCGCGGTTCGCCGCTGATCTCGCCCGGTTCGCCGCGAACGTCTCGACCCTCGTCGGCAAGGCGCCCACGACCCAGGCTCAGTTCGATGCCCTCGTCAGCTTCGCCTACAACGTGGGCTACGGCGACGGTGGCCTGAAAACGTCCACCCTCCTGCGCCTCCACAAGGCGGGGGACTACGCCGGCGCGGCCGCGCAGTTCGCTCGCTGGAACAAGCAGAAGGGCAAGGTGCTCAACGGCCTGACCACGCGGCGTGCCGCGGAGGCTGCGATGTACCGAGGCGCGGCGTGACCCTGTTCGGACCCGCCACGCCCTACGTTGCGGCCGGCATGGTGGCCCTGGCGGCGTTCGGCGGCCTCCAGACCTGGCGCATCGGCCGCCTGAAGTACGAGGCCAACGTCGCCGCGGCGAAGATCGACGCCCTGCAGGACGCCAATGACGCGAGCGAGCGCCTGCGGGCCCTGGAGGGCGGCCAGGCCGAGGTCTCGTACGAAGGCCTCGCCGCCGCCTGCGCCGGCCGYCTGCCCATCACCATCCAGGCCGGCCGAACCCTCGAAAGGATCACCAATGCGCAGCCGAACCCTGATGGCTCTCGCGGCATGTGCGACGCTCAGTGCGTGCGCGAGCTTGCCGGCCAGGCTGAACCTGTCGCCGGAGCGCTGCCCGAGTGAAGCGACCGCGCCCGTTCCTGCGACGCCCCGCGTGCCCGATGGCGCCGGCTTCCCGCTTCCCGTCACCCCCGAAGAGCGCGCCGCCGTGGCCAAGTACGGCGCATGGCTGACCACCGAGGGCGCCGACAACGCCGAGAAGACCCGCCGCCTCTCCGCAGTCAAGGCGTGGTGCGACAAGCGGTAGAATAGGCCAACCGCTTCGATTGGCCCCGCGCGGTGCGGACAAGCTGTCGGGCTCCTGATCTCAGGTTGCCATGACCGTTTCCACCACAGCCGCATATGTGGTCTACGCCGGCGCCGGCGCGACGGGGCCCTTCGCGATCCCGTTCAAGTTCCTGGCCAACACCGACATCGTTGCGGTGAAGATCGCTGCGGACGGATCGGAAACCACCCTTACCGGCAACACCATCACGGGCGCCGGCGCGCCCACTGGAGGTTCGCTCACGACCGGTGCGCCGGTCGCCGTCGGCGAGACCCTGCGCATCTTCCGCAGCACGGGCCTGACCCAGACGGCGGCCTACACGGCGAATGGTCCGTTCCCCGCATCGACGCACGAACAGGCGCTGGATAAGGCCATGTTGGCGATCCAGGACGTGAGCCGTGACGCCGGCCGCGCGCTGCTGGCGCCGCTCGGGGAGGGCGGCCTTGAAATCCCCGCCGCGGACGAGCGCGCTGGTCTTCTGCTCGGCTTCGATGATGACGGAAAGCCCACGGTTGGCGTGGACGCCGGTGCGCTTGGGGCCCTGGCCAACCTTTCCAACGTTCCGTCCGCCTCGTTCGGCGCGAAGCTGTTCCAAGGCACGAGCCTTTACGCTTTCCGCTCCGGCGCTGATCGCGTTCGGGATTTTCCGTCCCTTCTGGAGTTCTACTCGTCCCCCTCTTCGACGGTCGCCGATGCGATGCAGGCGGCCATCAACTGGATGGAGACGAGCAAGATCCCCGTGCGCCTCCCGGCCGGCCAGATCGTTCTGAACAAGAACCTGCAGATCAAGTCGCACACGCATTTCGTCGGAGCCGGCCGTGACAGCTCGACGGTGTTTCTGCCGGCGAACATCGACATGACCGGCGCGCCGAGCTACGGCGGAGACCAGCGAGCGGTTTGGAACAATCCGAGCATCTCGAACGTGATTTTCGAGGGCTTCTCGTTCCAAGGTCCGGGGGCTGGCAACACGAAGATCGTGAACGTCGCTCTGCGCAACGTCACCAACTTCCTGGCGCGTGACTGCGGCTGGAAGGATATTGGCGACGTCACCTGGTATGCCACCGGGGTAGTCCTGTTCGAGAGCACCGGGGTGGTTTTCGACAGCTGCCTCTTCGACAACTGCAAAGGCGATGGCGGCGCGGTTAGCTCGGCCTCTCGTGATGTCCTCGTCAAGAACTGCCGCATCACGAACAATCGCGACTGGGGCTTCGCCCTGTCCATCGACGTGGACAATGCCGTGTTCGAGGGGAACTACGTCGCCAACAACCTGTCTACGGGGATCGGCGCGGACCGGTGTGAGAACGTCGCGTTCATCGGTAATCGCTGCTTCAACAACGAGCACGGCATCCGGATCGCCAAGTTCGCTATCCCTGGCGACACTCAGCGTCAGATCATCGTGCAGGGGAATATCTGCGGCGGAAACCTCCAGGGCATCACTGTCGAAGGCTCGGACGCACCCTGTGTTACAGTCATTGAAGGTAACACTGTAATCGGAACCACAAACGAGGCGATTCTCCTGGCCGATGTTCAGGGCGCAATCGTGTGCGGCAACAGCCTGTACAACAACTCGGCCGATAACATCGCCATCCGGGGGTACACGCTGCCCTGTGGCGGCCACGTCATCGACGACAACAAGATCGTCGGCGGAACCCGCGGAATTTACGAGGCTGCGTCCGGCGCGGGCAGCATTCTCCAATCGAAGATCGGACACTCAAACTCGATCGAAGGCATTGCCACCGCCAACACCTATGCCCTGACAGCTTCGGTCGACCAGCAGGGCGAGCCCCTGACCCGCTCCTTCGGCGGCTTCCGAGGGTTCGAGGCCCTGCGCGCGGTATATCAGTCCGGCGCCATCGTGAACCGTGTGGAGGTGTATGGAAGCACGACCGGCAACCCCGTGGAGATGCGGGCTGTTGGGGCTGATGCCACAACGAACTTCCGCTTCGGGGTGGCTGGGCTCGGCGGCTCCTTGATCCTGAGGACCGATATCTTCGGGACGCCTGTCGATTCAATCCGTCTGGACGCCACTGGGGTACTGGTGCGCCGCTCCGGGGGCGGGCTGGAGAAGGTGATCGGTCCGCGAGAGGTCGGATGGACCGCGTCGACTGGCATCGCCAGCAAGGGCGCCTACGCGACCTATTCGGCGGGGACCGCTTCGGCCACCTACACCCAGGCCGAGCTTCAAGCGGTCATGACGGCGCTGCAGGGGGTAAGCCAGCGGCTCAAGGCCATGGAAGACATGGCTCGCACCCACGGCCTGATCAACTAGGGACACCCGCTGTTCGGGCGGTAGTTGTCGAGAGGGACGCCGGGGTCGCTCATCTGCCCCTTGCTATCGCCGCGACCTTCAATTCGACGCCCGCGCGCTCACTCGGCGCCTTGAGCGCCGCGCTGAGTGGCCGCTCCACAGAGAGGGGGCAGGACGGCCCGCGTTCAGCGGCCTCGGCATCACCCTCTCGTGACGATTTGGCCCCTACGCCATGCCATGGTTGCGCCCCTATTCAGCGGTCTGCAATCCCCTAAATTTAGGGGGCCTGTTATCAGTGCACCGCCGATGGACGCTTTCGACCCGTTGCAGACCTATTCGGCCGCGCCCCCGAGCGCGTTTACGACGTCGACTTCGACAAAGACACGGCTGCCAATAGGCACTTCATCCTTGGTGAGCCGGGGAAATGTTGGGACGACACGCCATCGCCGGTCGAGCGGTGCTGAAGGATCGCGAATGTTGAAGTGAGACACGTGTAAGCTCAAATCCGCACGGAGTTGGCTTCCGTCGGGCCGCAGAACGCAAGCAGACACGGTGCGCCCCCGCCAAACGGTCTTCGGGACCGAGAAATCCGGCACAACGACCAGCCCCAAACCTGAAATCTGGAAGGTGTCGGCTACTTCTAGAAGTTCTGCATCTGTATCCACGGCCTGGAGACTAGGGAGTGTTGTGGCGGCTTTCCACCCTGCACGGCAGTTGACAACGTCCGCTTAGGGGAAGCGATCACTCCTCGTGCGGATAGGCCAGCCGCTCTAGGCCGTGGGGAGGATCCGCCGCCACCTCGACCCAAAGACGCTCCGTCAGCAGACCTTGATATGCTGCCAGTTCGGCAACCGCGGGGCTGCCCGCCATGGCGGCCGCCAAGCGACGCTGGGCGGCGTGGAGCAACGTCCCGGTCTCAGCGCTGGCAAGCTTGTGCATCTCGATCGCCGCATATGCCGCACGAAGCTTCAGGCCCTCCTGCGGCTGGGCCAGTTCCGCAGCCAAGATCGGCTCGCCTACGGTGCGTTGCAGGGAATAGCCCACCGCGAGGACGCCCCTGCGTACGATCTCTTTCCAGTAGTCGATAGGGGCGCTCATGCGCTGAAGAGGTCCTGACTGGCCGGTGGAAAATCTCTCTCTACAGCCAGCTCGCCGGCGGGCAAGGCTCTCAGGATCTCCGCCGCCGGCCGCGCCAGATCGAGCCAGTCTCGGCCATGCTGACCAGCTAGCACGACGACTTGCCGATCATGATAGGGCGCGACGTCCGGCCCTGGCTCAGTGGTCAGCATCGTCCAGGCTCCGTTCTTCACTATGCCGGCGATCCAGAACAAAGGGCTGCCGGGCATTGTGAAGCGCCAACGAGTTTTTCGCTTCTGGCCTGGCTGGGGCGACGTGAACTCATAGAAGGCGTCGGCGGGAATAAGCACTCGGTCGCTGCCGGAGAAATCGCGGCCTTCGCTGACGAAGTTGAAAACCGGCCCACGAGGGCCCGGCCAGCCCCACGGCGTCATCGACACCGTGGCTTGGTCGCCGACGTGCCGTACGATCGGCGCGGCCTCGGTCATGCGGATTTCAGGCCGTGGCTCGAAGTTGCTGGCCTGGCCTTCCCACACGACCGGCAGGCGCAAGACCTTGGCCCAGGTCTCGAACAGGTCGGCGGTCTTGAGGCTGTAGAGATTACACATCGCCCGGCCGCCGGTCCCAGCGGCGCAGCACCCACCAACCGCGCGGGGCGTGCTCTGGATCGCCCATGTCGACGAACAGTTCGTAGTGATGTCGTGCGTCGCTTTCGACCTGTCTCACCGCGTCGGGCGGCGGGCCTTCCTCGAATTGCTCGTGGTCAGGCGCGCGATCGGGCTTCTTCCACTGGCTCATGTTCGGACGCTACATCCCTGCATCGACATCGACTAGGTGATCCCGGCCCCGGGCACCGCAGCGGCTGCACCGGAGCTTGCCTCGGATCTGATGCGGCATGGTGTGTCCGCCCAGGTTCACGATCGCCTTCTCTCGGCTCCAAACGGCCCTGTTGCCGCAACGGATGCACCGGATCGTAAGCGCCGTCTTGATGCGGCGCAGGGTGGGCCAAATCTGCGCCATGCGTCATCGGCCGCCATGGCCATAGCCGTAGTGCGCCGGGATCAACCCGGCTTCCATCAAGGCGTTCATCACATCCCAGCGCGCCCTGGCCGGGTCGGCCGGGTGGAGCACGCCGTTGAAGGTCATGATCGGCATCCGGCCCGGGCAGCGAGGACAGACGGCTTTGGCCTGGATCTCGGTCATGGTGCAGTTCAGCAGCCCACTGGCTCGGCCGAGCATGACGTCGCGCCGCCAGGTCTTGCCGTGACCGCAGAACTGGCAGCGAAACCCAATCTCCCATCCACGCTCCAGCGCCTCGACGAGCCGCACGTTGGCAAAGGTGTCGCTGAGTTGGGCGGCCTTGCGCCGATCACTGTCGGATGGCTCAGGCATCGGGCGGCTCCACCTGGCGCACGGCTCGCCAGTAGGACCAGGGCTTGGCCTGAACCATCTCGACTTCGAACCACGCCTCGTCGCCCTCGAACGGCGGCACGTGCTCGCGGCTCACATGGGTCACCGATGATCTCGCGCCCTTCGTCGAACCGGGGAAGGTGAAGCACAGCGTCGTACGACGCGCGCCGATCAGTGCCGTCATGCGCTTGAGCTTCACCACCTGCTTGCGCAAAACCTTTGGCGGTCGATCAACAGGGACGTGCAGGCGTGCGCCGTCGCGCGCTCCTGAGCGCGGAGGGGAAGGCATTTGTCGGCTCCAGAATGTTCCGCAAATGTTCTCATCCTGCACGACGGAAGAGTCAATCGACCGGAGGACGAAACCGTTTCGCGGTCAGAACGAGCAGCGAACCTTTGTGCGCTCGTTGTGCGTTCGGAGCTGAGGGGAAAACTGGGAAAACGTCGGAAAAGCTAGGAAAATCAATGCGCTTCACGAAACGCACAAAATCGCCCTTCTGGGGAGGGGAATTTCGCCTAAGCCATTGAAATCGTTTGGTGCGGGCAGCCGGGGTCGAACCGGCAAGGCCTTGCGGCCGGCGGATTTTAAGTCCGCTGCGTCTACCAGTTTCGCCATGCCCGCACTGGTAAGCGAGGCCTAGCCTAGCTCGCGGAAGGCGTCGAGCCCTCAGTCGGCCGTCCAGCCGCCGTCCGCCACCAGGGAACTGCCGGTCATCAGGGCGCTGGCGTCGCCGGCCAGGAACACCACCGCGCCCATCAGGTCCTCGACCTGGCCCAGGCGGCCCAGCTTGATCTTGGCCAGCACGCTATCGAGGAACGCCTTGTCCTCGAAGAACGGCCTGGTCAGCGGGGTCTCGATGAAGGTCGGGGCGATGGTGTTGACCCGGATTCCGTGCGGGGCGAGGTCCAGCGCCATGGCCTTGGACAGCCCCTCCAGGCCCCATTTCGACGCGCAATAGAGGCTGCGCCGCGCCCCGCCAACGTGGCCCATCTGCGAGGTCAGGTTAACGATCGAGCCCTTCACGCCGGCCTCGACCATCCGCGCCGCCACGGCCTGGGCCACGAAGAAGGCGGCCTTCAGGTTGAGGTCGAGCACGGCGTCGTAGTCGTCTTCGGTGACCTCGACKAAGGGCTTGGGACGGTTGGTGCCGGCGTTGTTGACCAGCACATGGAAGGCCGGCCGCGCGGCCACGGCCGCCCTCACGGCCGCAAGATCGCCGACGTCGAGCACCAGCGCGTCGGCCGTCCCGCCCTCGGCGCGGATCGCCTGCGCCGCGGTCTCGATCTCGCCGGCCGAGCGCGCCGCCAGCGTCACAGCAGCCCCGGCCTGGGCCAGGGCGGCGGCGGCGGCCAGGCCGATGCCCCGCCCCGCCCCCGTCACCAGAGCCCGGCGGCCGTCGAGACGGAACGAGGGCGTGCGCGGCAGATCCAAGACCCCTACTCCGCCGCCAGCACGGGCGAGGCCGCGCCCGCATAGGGCACCTCGCGCCCGCCATAACGGCGCACGCGGATGTTGGCCTGCTCGCCGTGACCGGCGAAGCCCTCCAGGGCGCACAGGCGCGAGCAGTACTCGCCGACCAGGGCCGAGGCCTCGTCGGTCTCCACCCGTTGATAGGTGCAGGTCTTGAGGAACTTGCCCACCCACAGGCCGCCGGTGTAGCGGGCCGCCAGCTTGGTCGGCAGGGTGTGGTTGGTGCCGATCACCTTGTCGCCGTACGAGACGTTGGTGCGCTCGCCCAGGAACAGCGCGCCGTAGTTGCTCATGTTGCGCAGGAAATAGTCCGGGTCGGCGGTCATCACCTGCACGTGCTCGGAGGCGATGCGGTCGGCGATCTCGACCATCTCGGCGTCGCTGTCGGCGAGGATCACCTGGCCGAAGCTCTCCCACGCCCGGCGGGCCACCGCGGCGGTGGGCAGCACCTGCAGCAGCTTTTCCACCCAGGCGATGGTGTCTTCGGCCAGCTTGCGCGAGGTGGTCAGCAGGATGGCCGGGCTGTCGGGGCCGTGCTCGGCCTGGCCCAGAAGGTCGGTGGCGCACAACTCGCCGTCCACCGTGTCGTCGGCGATGACCAGGGTCTCGGTCGGACCGGCGAAGAGGTCGATGCCCACGCGGCCGAACAGCTGGCGCTTGGCCTCGGCCACATAGGCGTTGCCGGGGCCGACCAGCATGTCGACCGGCGCGATGGTCTGCGTGCCCAGCGCCATGGCGGCCACGGCCTGCACGCCGCCCAGGCAATAGATCTCGTCGGCGCCGGCCAGGGCCTGGGCCGCGACGATGGCCGGGGCGGGCTTGCCGCCGAACGGCGGGGCGCAGGTGACCACGCGGGGCACGCCGGCCACCTTGGCCGTCAGCACCGACATGTGGGCCGAGGCCAGCAGCGGATACTTGCCGCCGGGCACGTAGCAGCCGGCCGCGCCCACGGGGATGTGCTTGTGGCCCAGCACCACGCCCGGCAGGGTCTCGACCTCCAGGTCCAGCAGCGTCTCGCGCTGCTTCTGGGCGAAGTTCTTCACCTGGGCCTGGGCGAACTCGATGTCGGCCAGGTCGCGGGCCGACAGCTGGTCGACGCAGGCCTGGATCTCGGCGTTCGACAGGCGATAGCTTTCACGGTCCCAGCCGTCGAACTTCACCGACAGGTCGCGCACCGCCGCATCGCCGCGCGCGGCCACGTCGGCGAGGATGCCTTCCACCGTCTCGCGCACCGCCCGATCCGCGTTCGCCACCGCGCCGGCGTCGGCGCCGGTCTTCAACCACCTGGCCATGGTCCTGTCCTCCTGGGGTCTCCCGGCAGGAGGTGTGGCCCGGATCGGCGGGAGCGGCGCGCGGTTCGGTCGGAACGGTCGCTGGGTGGAGACGCGCCTGATGACATCCCGGATGGACGCTTCTGGCTCGAACGTGCGACGCATGGCTCATGGCCCCGCATCTCATCACCGACGAGAACCAAGGCGAGGCGCGGGACGCGCTGCGCGACATCCTGCTGCTCTATGTCGAACTGGCGGAGAGCTATTCCGGGTTCGGCCACGCCGCGAACGTCTACCAGCGCTTCGATCCGCTCAGGTTCGTCGACGCCGAGTCGGCCAGCCGGCCCGGCTACGCACCGCTGATCGACCTCGACTTTCTCCATGTCGGGTCGGCGATCGCCATCCTGTGCGCGCTCTATGATGAGTGGTGCGAGTTCGAGGAGGTCGATGGCGGCCCCTTCAGGGAGGCCGTTCTCAGCGGCCGCCTGAGCCACGTTCCAGATGTCGAGCGGGTGGCGCGCGAGGCGATCGGACGCGGCCCCATGCCGCTGGAAGATCCGTGGTTCGAAGCGGCCGTCGAGCCGATCTACCAACGGCATGTGATCGGTCGCTTCGAAGCGCTTTCCAAGATGCATCGACGGAAGGCCGGCGCCGCCTTCGCCACCCGATAAGCCGCCCTCAAGCCGCCCCTCAGGCCGCAATGCGGTTGGCCCGGCGCCAGGCCTGGGGCGCCATGCCCGCCGAGCGGCGGAACAGACGGCACAGGTGCGACTGGTCGGCGAAGCCGCACTGGTAGGCGATCTGGCTCAACGGATCGCGGGTGGCCAGCATCAGGTCCTTGGCCGCCTCCAGCCGGCGGCGGGTGATGTAGGCGTGGGGCGTCTCGCCGAAGGTCGACTTGAAGGCGCGGCCGAAATAGCTGGCGCTCAGCGCCACCAGGTCGCCGAGCACGGCCGTGGTCAGGGTCGTGTCGAGGTTCTCGTCGATGTGCTTGCGCAGCTTGCGCGCCTGCCAGGGGGCCAGGCCGCCCTGGATCGGGGCGACGGCGGCCGGCGCGCCCACGCCCACGACGATGGCCGAGGCCCGGGCGACCAGGGCGCGGGCGGCCTGCGCCTCCGGCTCCAGCGAACGTTCCAGGGCCTCCAGCACCTCGCGCAGGTCGGCGAAGCTGCGCGCCTCGCCGGCCAGTTCGTGGCCGGCCAGCAGGCCCGGGACGGGAGCGGCGGAGGCGGTGTCGATGGCGAGGAAGGACATGGTTTCGATCCCTGGCTGGAGCGCCCCCCAAGGGCCCTCTCTTTTCGGGGATCATTGTTCTTCCCAGGGCGTGCGCGCCGCCATCGCACCTGGGCTTATCGTCGCGCTCCCTGGGTTTGGCGGCGTCATACCCAGGTATGAGACCGCTATCGCCAGGGGTGGTCCGCGCGACCCGGAAGGCCGCGCGGAACCGGAGACTTAACCCTTGGCCAGCGAAGCGCTGTCGATCACGAAGCGGTACTTCACGTCGCTCTTCTGCATACGCTCGTAGGCGGTCTCGATGTCCTGGATGTCGATCTTCTCGATCTCCGAGACGATGCCGTGCTCGGCGCAGAAATCGAGCATCTCCTGGGTCTCGGCGATGCCGCCGATCAGCGAACCGGCGATCGACCGGCGCTTGAAGATCAGGGCGGCGACGTCGGGGCTGGGGTGAGCATGCTCGGGCACGCCGACCAGGCACAGGGTGCCGTCGCGCTTCAGCAGGGCGGTGAAGGCGTCGAGGCTGTGGCTGACCGAGACGGTGTTGAGGATGAAGTCGAACGAATTGGCGTGGGCGGCCATCTCACCTTCGTTGCGCGACACCACGACCTCGTCGGCGCCCAGGTCCAGGGCGTCCTGGCGCTTGGCTTCCGAGGTGGTGAAGGCCACGACGTGGGCGCCCAGGGCGTGGGCCAGCTTGACGCCCATGTGGCCAAGACCGCCGATGCCGACGACGCCGACCTTCTTGCCCGGGCCGACGTTCCAGTGGCGCAGCGGCGACCAGGTGGTGATGCCGGCGCACAGCAGCGGGGCCACGGCGGCCAGCTGCTCCTCGGGGTGGCTGATCTTCAGCACGAAGTCGTCCTTGACGACGATCTGCTGCGAATAGCCGCCCAGGGTGTGGCCGGGGGCGTCGCTGGTGGGGCCGTTGTAGGTGCCCACGAAGCCGTTCTCGCAGAACTGCTCCAGGCCCTCGTCGCACGAGTGGCAATGCTTGCAGCTGTCGACCAGGCAGCCGACGCCGACGACGTCGCCTTCCTTGAAGCGGCTGACCTGGCCGCCGACGGCCGACACGCGGCCGACGATCTCGTGGCCGGGCACGCAGGGGAAGAGGGTGCCGGCCCATTCCGAGCGCACGGTGTGCAGGTCCGAGTGGCAGACGCCGCAATAGGCGATCTCGATCTGGACGTCGCTGGGACCGACCGCGCGGCGCGTGATGTCCATCGCTTCCAGCGGCTTGTCGGCGGCGAAGGCGCCATAGGCTTTGATGGCCATGTGCAGGATGTTCCGATTGGCTTTTTTGGGGGAGTCGGAGACCCCAGGGGGTCTCGCAAAGCCAACCTAGCGCACGCGCGACCGTAAAATTAGCCGCTCAGATTTGCACGGGCTGATGAGTAAATTTCATCAATTTACCTCTTGCGGATCAACCGCTCGCGGCAGTTTCAGCACGAAGCTCGCCCCCTCCCCCGGCCGCGAGACCACGGCGATCTCGCCGCCATGGGCCTGGGCGATCGTCTTGCAGATCGACAGCCCCATGCCCATCCCGCCGGCCTTGGTCGTGTAGAAGGCGTTGAACAGTTGGCCCAGGCGCTCGGTCGGCACGCCGGGCCCGGTGTCGGAGACCGACACCGTCACCCCCTCTTCGCCGGCCTGGGCTTCGTTTGCCTGGACGCGCACGACCAGCACCCGCTCGTCGGAATGGGCCATGGCCTGCACGGCGTTGACCATCAGGTTGACCATCACCTGCTGCAGCTGGACCCGGTCGCCCTCGACCTCCGGCAGGTCGGGCGCGACCTGCACGCGCAGGGCCACATCGTGGGTGGTCAGCTCGCGCCGCACCAGCAGCACCGCGTCCTCCACCAGGGCGCCCAGCGACAGGCGCGCCTTCTCCGGCTCGCCCTTCACGGCCATGGTGCGGATGCGGCCGATGACGCCCGAGGCGCGGTTGGCCTCGCCGATCATCCGGTCGAAGGCGCGGCCCACCTCGTCGAGGTCCGGCGCGTCGCGCCGCAGCCAGCGCAGCCCCGCCTCGCCGTTGGTGACGATGGCCGACAACGGCTGGTTGACCTCGTGGGCGATCGAGGCGGTCAGCTCGCCCAGCGTCGAGATCCGCGCGGCGTGGGCCAGCTCGGCCTGCACGCGGGCCAGGTCCTCCTGGGCGCGCAGGCGGTCGGTGATGTCGATGACCCCCACCAGGGTCGCGCCCTGCGGCAGGTATTCGCGCGGGTAGCAGCAGGTGAAAAGGCCGTCGAACTCACGGCCGTCATAGGTGCGAAAGCGCGCCTCGCTTTCATAGTGCGGCCGCTTCTCCAGGGCCGCGATCACGCTGGCGGCGAAGACGTGCTCGCTGCACGGCGGCCAGAAGCGGTCGACCGGCCCCAGCAGTTGCTCACGCGTGGCGGAAAACAGCTGCAGCGACTTCTCGTTGACGTCGACGACCTGGCTGGCCTCCATCATCTGCCGCACGAAGCGCGGGTTCTCGGCGATGTGGGCCCGAAGGCTGGTCACGCCCTTGGCGCGCAGGGCCCCGAACATCCCGGCCAGGGCCGAGAAATCCAGCTCCCAGAACGACACGCTCATGGCGTGGAAGACGTTGCGGAAGCGGTACTCGCTGCGCCGCAGGGCCTCCTCGGCCCTGCGGGCCTCGGTGACGTCGCGGCCGGTCTCCAGCACCTGGGCGGGCGCGCCCGAAACATCCCGGCGCAGCGACCAGCGCAGGGCGATCACCGCCTCGCGGCCGTCAGCCAGGCGGCGGGTGACCTCGCCCTCCCAACGCCCCTGCGCCAGCAGGCGGGCCTCTATCTCGTCGAGCGGCGCGGGAAACACCGTGCCCAGCAGGTCGCGGGCCAGCGCGCCCTGCGCGGCCTGCCGGCCGTGGCCGTAAAGCGCCTCGCAGCCCTGGTTCCAGAACAGGATGCGCCCGTCCAGGTCGCGCACCAGGATCGGCTCGTGGGCCGCGTCCAGGAGCCCGGCCAGACTATTGGCCGATATGTGCAAGACGTCGCCCGGATGGTCGTGCATCGAGCTCACCGAAGGATGCGCTCCCTCATTGTTGACGCCGCGCTGGCGGCGGGTCCAGCTATTTGCCCATGTCCGGTCCGACGGTGCACATTGTCGACGACGACGGCCCCCTGCGGGAGGCCCTCGACAGCCTGTTCAGGTCCGTCGGGCTGGAGACGCGCCTGTTCGGCAACGCCCAGGACTTCTTCCGCTCGGGACATGCGCATGACGCCGGCTGCCTTGTCTTGGACGTTCGACTCCCCGGGGTCAGCGGTCTCGACTTCCAGGCCCAGCTGAACGCCGCCGACATCCGCATGCCGGTGGTGCTGATGACCGGCCACGGCGACATCCCCATGACCGTGCGCGGTATGAAGGCCGGCGCCGTCGACTTCCTGGCCAAGCCCTTCCGCGACCAGGACATGCTCGACGCGGTGATGGCCGCCATGGACCGCGACCACGCCCAGCGCGCCGAGCGCTCGGGCCTGGACGACCTGCGCCGCCGCTACGAGACCCTGACCACGCGCGAGCGTCAGGTGATGGGTCTGGTCGCCGAGGGCCTGATGAACAAGCAGATCGCCTTCGAGATCGGCCTGTCGGAGATCACCGTGAAGATCCACCGCGGCGCGGCCATGCGGAAGATGCAGGCCCGCTCGGTGGTCGAGTTCGTGCGCATGGCCGAGCAGCTGGGCGCCAAGGGCGCCGCCGCGACCTGACGCCACACACCCGAGTATAGTTCCGTCCGCTCGCCGCTTGCGGCAGATAGAAGCCTCGTCGCCGCCGCTTGCCTGGACGCGCCGACGGGACGAAAGAGGACGAGTTGGTGTCGCAAGCCCCGTTGATCGCCGTCGTGGACGACGACGAAGCCGTCCGGACCTCGCTGGAGGCCCTGATCCGCTCGCTGGGACACCGCGTCGCCACCTTCGATTCCGCCGCCGCCTTCCTGGCCTCGGAGGTCTCGGACGGCGCCGACTGCCTGATCAGCGACGTGCAGATGCCCGGCCTTTCCGGCTTCGACCTGCAGCAGGCCCTGGGCGAACGCGGCGTGCCCACCCCGGTGATCCTGATCACCGCCTTCGACGATGAACGCGCCCGCACCCGCGGCCTCGACCTCGGCGCCACCTGCTTTCTGAAGAAGCCCTTCAGCGGCGACAGCATCATCGGCTGCCTGGAAACCGCCCTGGCCCCACGCGCCAAATCGCCCGAAGCCTGACGCACTGCGCCGCTCGAACCGTCTGAATTTTCAGGGGAGAAGAAGAATGGCGCGCCCGGAACGCATAGCGAGGAGAGCTACGCCGACTCTTTGAAAAGAAGCGCCGAGGCATCCGCGAGGCCATTAAGAAGCGCCCGGTGGATGCCGAGGTCCGACCGTTCCCCGGCAAGCCTGAAGCCGCTTAAGTCTCCTCGACCTCATTCGCCCCGGCGGCGCGCCGCAGCGCCCCGTAGAGATCGCCCGGCCCCAGCAGGATCTTCAGCAACTCCTCGCGGATGCGTTCCGATGCGAGCACCTGCCGGCTCATCGACGTAAAGGCGTCGTCGCTGTCCATGGCGGCGTCGAGGAGTTGGCTCTGCAGCGTAGGCGAGTTGCTGAACTGCGCCCGCGTATTGGCCATGGCCTGCTCCTGCAGCTCTTCGGACTGCAGCATGTGGCTCTTCAGGAAGCCGTTGACGTAGTTGAGCTGATCGTCGTCGGTGAGCTGGCCTTCGAACAGGTCGTTCACGCGGGCGATGATCTCGTCCAGCAGCGCCTTGTCCTTCTCCTGCAGACTGCCCGAGCCCGTCTCGGACATGCCCGGCAGCTTGGGCGCGTCGCCCCCGCCATAGAGCAGGTCGCGCTTGGCCTCGGCCTTCAGGCTGTGGTGCGTCAGCTTTACGCCCGACAGGTCGATCCCTTCGCGCTCGCGGCCGAACTCCAGCAAGGGCAGCAGGCGGCGATAGAAGATCGCGCGCTTCTCGATCTCGGTGTTCCCGTAGTCGAGGATCTGGCTGAGGAAGCTGTAGAGCCGCACGAACGTGCCCATATCGCCCTTGAACTGTGTTTCGGCTTGCAAAAATGACCCCCATCTCGGGGATATCGGCGTCCAAAAATGACCCCCTGTCCTTGAGGCTTTGATGGCCAGATCGGCGGCTTGTGTAGCCGCGGATCGAGACGGGGATGTTGGTAGTGGAGACGGTGGCGAAGA